>JAIPJH010000077.1 GCA_021734245.1 Candidatus Cloacimonadota bacterium
GAAAAATGGATTACTGGTAAAAAGTATTTTATAATGGACGAGTATTATGAATCAAAGAAAGAAAATAACAAATAACTAATCAAGAAAATTGCGTGAAATCCAATATGAGGAATTTACACACAAATTTGGACTTGACTAATTGAAGCATCATTAAGAGCAACTAATTATATAAGAGATATATTAGGATTAGATAGAAAATATGTAGAAAAATCAATAGGAAATCTAGAAAAAATTCATAAACGAAGAATTTAAAAAATTGATAATTCAGATAATATTCTTTTCAGGTAATTGTAAATATTAGTTAAGCATTAAGATGATTCATTTTATATCATCGGTAAATTCCTAAGCTCTTCATCTATTTACTTATCGATGAGATTGGCATTAACTAAATTTATAGATTAGGTAGCGAATCTATAGCAGCTTTTGCATCTACATTTGCTTTGTCTACATACTTTAGGGTTGTTTCAATTTTTCTGTGCCCCATCAGTTTTTTAACAACGAAAAGATTTACACCCTTTTCTACAAGCAGGCAGCCGAATGTATGACGTGCACAATGAAATGTGATATGTTTCTTAATTCCTGCTTCTCTCATCCAAGTCAGCAATCTTCTGGAGGTTTTACCACCTGTAGGAATTTTAAAGATGGAACCGTCAGAATGTTTATCTTGCTGCATAGATAGAATCTTCTTAGCAATATCATGAAGCGGTATTTCTACTTCATTCAGAGTCTTATTCTGCATGACTTTAATCTTATTATTAATAATATCATTAAATTTTAAATCCAGGATATCTGAGAATCTTAAACCCGTGTAGCAGCTGAAAAGAAAACCATTCTTCAGATCATTATAATTACAGGGGGTATTCCATAATGTTTTTAGTTCCAAATCTATAAGCCTTTCTATGGATTTTTTCTCGAATTTAATGTTAAGACCCTTAGCAGGATTCTTATCAATCAATTCTCTTTTAACTGCTTCGTTAAGGCATCCTTTAAAACAAGTAAAATAATGCTTGGCTGTATGTTTACTTATATCGAGATTTAGAAGATAAAACTTGAAATCTTCACAAAGCGCATAATTTATTTTTTTTAAATCTAGGAAATCATCAGTATAAAACTCTTTGAACTTCGTAAGTGATAGTCTATAGTTTTTATCTTTTTTTCTTTTGATCAGCTGCTCGAAGAAATCTATAAAATTTGATAAATCTTTTTTAGTAAAACTGAAGTTATCTGGATCATTATCAAATTGAATTTGATATTGCTGTCTAATCTTCAGTGCTTTTTTAATATTATTTTCATCTCTGATTTTAGTATTCTTTTCTCCTACAACTGTCAGACCTAATGCCTTCGACTGCCTTTTACCGTTGTAAAATAGATCTAGATACAACAAGTAAGGTGCATTAGTTGAAGTCCTTCTGTATCTTAAATTGACATTGTAATTAAGATTAGCATTTTTGAGATTATCCAACATTTTAGGTACTGCGACTTTCATAAAACCTCCATAAACAAAGTAATTAACATGTGACAAATATGCAACAATTTTTATCATATTTAATGTTTTTTAATATAAATTGATCTTAATTGATGGAATTTGAATAATTACCGTAGATGTGCGCTAAATGCCTATAAATAAAGAAAAAGCCCTTCGAAAAGGGCTTTCATTATGGCTCCTGAAGAGGGATTTGAACCCCCGACCTAGTGGTTAACAGCCACCCGCTCTACCGCTGAGCTATTCAGGATCAAATTCAATATTGGGTGACTTTTTAATTTCACGGTTTTTTGTGTCAATACTAAAGTTATTGATTTTATAAAAAATTATTTGAAAATAATCTGAACATTTGAATTGACATTTCGGAATGTTTTACATTTTACCCTTTGTATGGAAAAAAAAATAAATAAAATGCTGTTATCTATCATCTTATTTAAGGTGATTTTTTTCTTGCAGAGTTGTTCACTCCAACCAAATCCAAGATACAATACAAATCCTGAAAAAGCAAATAAAAACAGAGAAGTACATTATGAGAATAATTATTCTCTAACGGCAGATGAAGAAGTAGATTTTGGTTCAGAAGAACTTGAGGAAATCATTTCTCAAAACATCGATGTAGATGATACAAAATTAGAATCATCTCAAATCAGGATTATGACGACTGGTGATATAATGCTGGGAACAAGAATTCCCAATGAATCATATTACCCAACTGTTGGGGATGCTCTTTTTTCAGATCAAGTTAAAACCATCTTGAAGCGTGGTGATATTGTATTTGGAAATCTGGAAGGAGCGATCTGTGGAGAAACGGGTAAACCAAGGAATAAAAAATATGTTTTTGCAATGCCCGATGTAGCTGCAAGTTGGTTGGCAGATGCAGGTTTCAATCTGTTAAGTGTAGCGAATAATCATGCTGGTGATATGGGTGATGAAGGTTGCATAAATACCAAAAAAATGTTAGAAAATTATAAAATCAAATTTGCTGGTTATCTGGATTATCCATCCACTTCATTTATAACCAACGACATCAGAATAGGATTCGTAGCAACTTCTCCCAATGCTGGTGTTGTCTATCTTCACGATCTTGATTGGTTGACTTCAAAGGTTCGTGGTTTGGCATTGCAGAATGACATTGTGATAGTTTCGATGCACATTGGTGCTGAAGGAAAAGATCATCAGCATATCACAAGAAAAGACGAGAAATTTCTGGGAGAAAATAGGGGGGATCCATATCATTTTGCCCGAAAAATGATCGATGCCGGAGCTGATCTGGTTTTAGGTCATGGACCTCACGTAACTCGAGCCATCGATATCTATAAGGGAAGATTTATTGCTTATAGTCTGGGAAATTTTTGCACTTACAGTCGAGTTAATATTCGTGGTGTGAACGGAATTGCACCTATTTTGGAATTGGTTTTAGATAGAAACGGAGAATTTCAATTTGGCTCTATTCATTCCACCAAACAAATTTCCAGACAAGGAGTTCGCATAGATCATCAAAATGAAGTTCTAAAAAAGATTATCCAACTAACAAATGACGATATTCCCGAAACGGACTTGATGATTGATGAAAATGGTTTTATTACTGTAAAATAAAAAACCTTCCAAGTATGAAAACCTGGAAGGTTTGGCTGGTATTTAAGTTAAATTATTTCAATAGAATACACTTTCCATTTGCACGATAATCAGCAGTTTTAATTTTGTAGAAATACATTCCTGAAGCTGCTGATTTTCCTGAATCATCTTTACCATTCCATTCTATATTATGTCTGCCGGCATTCATCTCATTTTCAACTAAAGTTTTCACGATCTGACCTTTCATATTGTAAACCTGTAGTTGAACAGATGTATCTTTTGCCAGGTCAAAGCGAATATTTGTAGTGGGATTGAACGGATTTGGATAATTCCCGTAAAGTTTTGTAACAAGAGGAATTGTGTTACTTCCGCTGCTTGTAACCTCCACCATTATTGTATTGGAAGGTTCAGATTCCTGACCATCTTCATAAATCGCTGTAACGTAATATTCATAGGTTGCCGGGTTAAGATCTTCATCAGTGTAAGTAAGTTCGGTAACTTCAGCTATTTCATTATCATCACGATAGACTTTGTAGGAAGTTACATCTCTGGTAGTAGAAGGTGCATCCCAGGTTAAAATTACATCGTTTTCGTCCAGTGTGTAGGTAAGATTCTGAGGTGCAAAAGTGTAATCAAGTGTTACATCCAAAGTAGTTGTCTGATTCTCAGTTATGATAACATCCGCAACTGTTAATGTTTCGTATCCTGTAAGTCCAAATGTAACTTCATAAGCTCCGGGAACTAAAACAGCAAAATAATAACCTGAGGGATCAACCGTTGCTATCATTGTACCGATTTCTACTGTAGAGTTTTCTACATTTCCATTTCCACCATTCAAAGTAATAGTTCCTTCCAGATAACCCATGGCAGCCGTTTGTCCACCAGAAATACAAACTACTTCACCATCGCGTCCACCGCAAACCATTTCCCAGGAACCATCTCCAGCAACATCTGGAATACCTGTAATTCCATCTACAGCCGAATTAATCGGTGTTTGAGAAAGCACTTCGCCTGTGGCACCATTCATGAAGTAACCGAAATTGCTGTTATAAAGCGTTCCGTACACTACATCATTAATTCCATCGCCTGTAATATCATCGATTCTATCAACAACCCAGGGTTGGTCTGCTACAGGTTGGAACCAAACATTACTGCCTGTGTAACCATCGATTACCAAAGCATTGTTTTGCGTGCTGCGCGCAATAGCGATATCAGGATGTCCATCACCATTTACATCATCCAGTTTTTCGAATCTTAAAACCAAACCGGAACCGATAGAACCATTCCACTGCATCGATCCTGTAAAGCTATCGAGTGCGTAATAATTTCCACCAAAATCTCCAGCAACCACGTCTTTGATACCGTTGCCAGTAATATCATCGATGATTTCTAAAGCCCATACAGAACTTCCACCCGCAGTGAATTCCCAAAGTTGGGTACCGTTTGATCCATCAATTCCCCAAACTTTTCCCTCAGTTTCGCTTCCATTTGAACCACCGCCAATTGCATCGGGAATACCATCGTTCGTGATATCTTCAATTCCGATACAACTGAATTTGGGGCCATTCAGAAAGAAATCCCAGATTATACTTCCATTTGTTCCATCAATACAGAATACGCGTTGGGGTCCGGTGCCCAGACCATCATTTCCTGCTGCAGCCAGAGCATCTAAAATGCCGTCATTATTATAATCGTAAGATACATCAACCTGATATACCCAGCCGCCGTCGCCAAAGTTGTTCGTGTTGTAAATCCACAAGAGTTCACCAGTTAATCCAGAGATTGCTCGAATAGCTCTGTCACCTCCAACGGTTCCGCAAACAACATCATCGAATCCATCACCGTTCAAATCGGTTTTAACAGCAAGCGAGTTTTGATGATAAACATCTCCCGCATAGATCTCATGTTCCCATAAAATGTCACCAGTTCCAGAGGCATTGCCGTTGAAGCAACGCACAAAATTATCTTCAGAGCAGATGATTACATCGCCAACTCCATCGCCGTTTATATCTTCGATCGGTGCTAAGGCTTTTGGTGTATTGTCATAACTTGTATCGATATCATATTGCCAAAGGATTGTTCCAATATCATATTGAGAATCGTCTCCGGTTCCATTCAAAGTAACAGCCAGATTTGGATTGGCAGGATCATTGCTGTGAATTGTAAGCGTTCCTGCTATTCCGCCTGAAACCTGCGGACTGAACCAGATCCTTACATTTTCTGAATTTGCCGGTGCAATTGTAAGCGGCAGTGTTACTGTGTTATCCAAAATGAATTGATTATCATCAAATTCAAATTGAGTTATTTCTAAATTTCCCGATCCCTGATTGCTGATTTCAAGGTATTTTCCCGTGAGCGCTCCGATGCGCACAGAACCATAATTCAAACTTGTAGGCGTTACTACAAGCGAAGGATCACTGTTCACTCCATAACCGGCCAAGGTTACTTCTTCAGAAGGATTGACAGGATCATTTGAATTCACAAAAAGACTACAGTTGAGTTGGCCCCAATTTACAGGATCGAAAATTACTGTAACATCAGTTGTAGAACCAGGAGTAATCGTAATTGGTAGTGTTTCATCAGAGTAAAAATCATCAAGTGTAAAATCAAGGTTATTGATCACCAGATCGGCAGTTCCGTTATTTGTAACCGGAAGTTCTACAGAAGCAGGTTGACCAATTGTTACATTGCCAAAATCATAATCATCCCAGCCTAATGAAATTGCTGGAGTTCCAGCTCCACCCAGATCAACTTTGTAAAGAGTTGAATTATTATTTAAAGGACCATCTACATACCAAAGGTAAGTTCCATCGTACACAATACCTGCTGGTTTCAAGTTTTCACAAGTATGTTCTTCGATAATTGTTCCCGAAGTATCAACTCTGTAAAGTGCGTCAGCATAATAATCTGCAATCCAGAGATCACCATCTTGCATACAGATATCCCAGGGTTGTTCTTCATCATTTCCGGGAATATCAAAATTGAATTGTTGCAATATTGTTCCTGTATTATCAACCTGATATACTACACTGGGATCATCGGGATAATAAGTGGCTACCCAGAAATTTCCGCTATCATAAGCAATTCCGGACATGTAGTGATCAGGAAGATCGAATTGCGATAAAATCGTTCCTGAATTGCTGAGTTCTACTGCCGTGGCTGGAACAGAAGAGCTGGTAACGTGATCTGTGATCCAGATATTCGTTCCATCATGCGTCATACCAAAAGAATCATTTTGTGGGCCAGTGAATAGTAACGTTGATGAGCCAGTTGCTGGATCGATTTGATAAACTTCACCACCATTGGCTCCATAAATTCCAGAATACAAGTTTGTACCATCCCAGGCTAAACCAGATGCTTTTCCCGGTATCGTGTAAGTTTGAACGATTGTCCATTCTGCTGATAGCAGCGTGAACATTAGAATTAAGCAAAAAACTAAAATTAATCTTCTCATATTTACCTCCAAAATTTCTTCCTTCCTTTTTATTACAAAACCATTTTGGCTATTTCTCTGTCAAATACATATTTAACTTATTTTTACAAATGAAGGCATCATTAAATGAATTGACAACCTGGTTCAGGGTAAACTTATTCGACTCTGGAGGTGTATATGATAAAAAATGTGTTTTTATTTTTGGTTGTACTGGCAGTGGTAAGTTGCTCTTTGCCGGAAAACCTGGGATTACCAACCTGGACTACGACCTTACAAATGTATATATTGAATGACACATATGAAATTGCCGATCTGGCAGAAGAAGATTCTATGCTGGTAGCTTTTGGAGATACTCTGGGATTTTATGAAACGATGAATGAATCGGGTGAAATTGAATTCAGTACCGACGAAGTTTACGAAGAAGATTCTACAGAAATCGGAGAAATTGAAATAAATAATCCCGATCCTGTAGATACTGAAGTTCCTCTTTCCGAAATTGCTCCCTCTTTGATAAATGGTTTTATTCCTGCACCGGGAATTGACCCATTTACTTTACCTTCGATCATTAAAGACGACATTGAACCATTTGGTGAGTTTGAACAAGCAGCTTTCATTTCGGGAACTTTAGAGATGTCGCTGACTAACAATACTGTTATCTGGATGGGCAACGTGAATAATGGTGAACCACTTGTAATTGATATTCTGGATCTTAACGACAACATCATAATTCAGCATGTCTTTACAGAAGATATTCCACCCAACGCAGCAGCAACAATTACTGAAACGGAAAATCTGGCTGGCGTTATCATGGAAAATGAGATCAAGGTGGAATTGAACGGTGGAAGCAGGGGAACTGATGGTGCGGCAGCTACTGTAAATATCGATGACTTTGTGGAAATTGATATTGCAGTCAATAATCTTATAGCAAGCGAAGTAATTGCGCAGATACCATCTCAGGATATCTCGGATGAAACTTATGTAACTCTGGATGAGGACATTACAATTTATGAAGCAATTGTGGCTGATAATGGTTATGATCTCACAATCGACATGGCAAATGCAGTTGATCTTGAAATTACGGTAGATCTTTCTATAGATAATGTCTGGCTGGCAGGAGAAACAGATCCCTTCCATCTACAATTGGTGTTACCACCAAGCAATGGCGGAGTAGCGAACCTATCGGAAATTATCGATTTGAATGGTGCTTCCATGGGAGACGGCACAGTTCCACTTGATAGTTTACACGTGGTTGTGGAAGCGTTCACTACAGATACCGGAGATGAATATCGGACAGTAAACGCTAATGATTTTTTCGAAGTTAATATTACAGTCAGCGATTTGGAGTTCGCTTATTTAAGCGGAATATTACAACCCAGAGAACAGGACGAGATAACCGGTTCATCCGAGATTGAAATTGATTATCCCTTCATAAATGGAACATTTGAACTTGTCGGTTATAGTGAAATAATCTTTAATCTTTTTTCTCCGGTACCTGCCGAAATGGAAATTGATATAGCTTCCTACAATTCTGATGGTGATGTAGTTTATTTAAGAGAATTCGGTACAAATGATTTGCCCATTATCGAAATTCCGCAGGGAAATTCAGAGATAATAATAAATACCGATGATTACAATATAAACGAACTCATCTCCATCCTGCCGGATAGCATAAGTTATGTGATCTATCCCACGGTGGGAGATACTGATGAGATTTTTGAATATACACAAGGCGACTCGATTCTGGCGGACATAGAAATTGAATCTCAACTCGATCTTGTGGCAGATTGCTGGCTCATCCCAACAGATGAAAACGGCAACCCTGATGTTCAATCGGTAGATGTGAAAGATTTTGAACAAAAACACATCGATGCTTTCCAACATGCAATATTAACGATGACATATAATAACTCTCTGGGAATGGATACAGCGGCAAAAATTTTGATTTCAGAACAACGAACCGAAGAATTCATCGAACTCACAAATCCTGATACAACTCTGTTTAAGATAATTGACGTTCCTCTGCTATCACAAACTACTACAACTCCGGGGCAAATTCAGATTGAAGTGCTGCAAACTGACTTGGAATATTTCGTAGCAGATTCCGTGTTCATTGTTCCCAAAATCCAATTGTTATCCGATGAAGGAATGTCGCTTTCCGGTTCGATCCATTTGAATGCCAAAGTAGAAGTGGAGTTCGAAATAAACAGTGAGTTAACGGATTAAGGAGGTCATCATGAAAAAAATAATATTTATATCACTCGTAGTTGCAATCAGTATTCCGATGCTTGCCTTATTTGAATTCAATCCGGAAAATCCTGCGAATATTGCCAGAAGAGATTACACCCAAATTGTATTTCCAGGACTTACATATAATTTTAATTTCAATAATTCACTTCTAAAATTCAACGACATTTCAATGTTTGAAGAAGGGAACGTTCTTACAAATAGCGATAAAGAACTTCTAACAAGTGAGAACATCAGATTGTTCGGCTCGTTCAATACGACTTTGCTGGAAGCAGGTTACCAGAATTGGAATCTGTCGATCAAAGCGATCGGATTTTTCGATGCGGAAGTTCTGGATAAAAAATATTCGGAAATTGTGTTTTATGGAAATCAGGTAGATGAGAATTATGAAACCAATGTGGGGAAGGGCAGCGAAGGTTTTGCAATGTGGAAAACAGCCATTACTTATGCTTACCCCAGGGATTTAAATCCGGGAATGATACCGGGACTTTTCTCGAAAGAAAGTGAAGGAATTATTGCCGAAATTCGTGATATGCCGATAAACTTGGGTGCTCGCTTCAATATTAATCACTCTCTTGCTTACGGTGGGATAGTGGAAAGCAGCCAGCAATTTGGCTCCGTTCCCGACAGCACCTATTACGATATTTATGCCAAATATGCTTATTCCGATGGAGATACAAAAGGTATGACTTCGGCCAGTTTGGGTTTTGGCTTGATAACAGAATTTATGGGTGCTACCTTCCATTTGAGTTTAGATGATATTTTCCTGAAACTTTCCTATGATGATCTGGCTGGCGGAGAAGTTTCTCAAGTGGGAACGGATTCACTGCTCTATTTCCAGGAAGATCATGAGATTTATGAATATGAAAATATTGACAACGATTCGCTCAGACTGGGAAGCAGAACTCGCTCGATTAGCCCGTCATTCAGTATGGCTTTGGAATACACTTTCCTAGAAAAAATTGATGCTGTTATCAAATACAGCAGCAGTGAACTTTCAAATCAGGATGGCTTTCTGCTGGGTGGATCTTACGAGTTGGGAGTACTTCCATTACAAGCTTTTTATGGGAATAATGGTTCATCTTATTATCAATTCATCTCTGGTTTAAAATTCGATAATTTTGAATGGAAAATGGGAGCTACTTTTTATCACGGATTTTTTGGTTATGCCAAAGGGATCGGCTTACATTCGGGAATGGTTTTCAGATTCTAATACTTAAGTAATTACGAAGTTTGAGCCTGGATTATCCGGGCTCTTTGTTTTAATAATAAACTCAAGTATTTTCCCTGTCATTTTGACCAATCTTGCACGTTGTTCTTGTATCTTCGCAAACAGTCCACAGTAAAGCTACAAGAGACGTCAGGAAGACGCATTTTTTTAGCGTTTCAATTATCGACCTGGCAGGTCGATCTACTTTTCTTCTCGTTCTCAAATACTGTCTGGCAGAAGAAGACAAGCAATAGGTTCTACTTTGTAAGGGGACACGACGACAAAGTCGTCAGAGGGGTTTTGTCACTTTGCCGAAACCGACAAGAAGATTTTTCGAGAGAAGGTTTCGGAAAATAGATATCTCGTCAGCATTCTCGACTCACCCTTCGGTGCAAGTCAAATCTGCCGTAAGTAACTGAGAAATAGACAAATCCCCCCCCCAAAAAAAATATCAAAAACTATTTGACAGCAAAATTTTAAAAGTCTTTTTTGTAATGTTAATTTATTTTGAATTCTTAATGAAAGAAATGAGGAAGAGAGAGCAATGAAATATTTAAGGCAAGCACCCATTATGTATTTCTCCACATCCCCCTTCCACGATTACAACTTTGGATTATTGCATCTTGATGTCAAATAATATGTAGATTCTTTTACATTCGAATTATGTGGAAACTTTCTCTTCCTTCAAACTGGTATTGAAGGAGGACGGAAATGTTGTTCTTTATCTGTAAGAATAAGTTTGAGTAGTTATTGTTCTCGATATTTTTCAATTGTTTACCGGAAGCTATAAGAATTGAGACGTTAACCCACAAAACTTATTTTGGAGGTAGAAATGAAGAAGAAAATTATTTGTTTATTGATAATTATGATCTCAGCATTATATGCAAATACATATATAGTTAATCCAAATGGTCTAGAAGACTTTGAATCAATTGTTGAAGGTGTAAATTATCTAATGAACAATCAAATTGATGGAAAACTTATTGTTACACCTGGAACTTATTATGGTTCTGTAACTTGGAATACTGATATTTCACACATATCGATACAGGGTTACAATAAAAATTATTGTTTCGTTCAAGGATCGTTTCAAGTTTATGGCACAAGCAATGAAGAAACTGACTATATAAAAAATCTTACCTTTTTAAACACTTCAAATCCAATTTGTAACAATGATAATGGTTTATATCTTGTCCAAAACTGTAGATTTACAAACTGCTCAGGTAATGTGATTATCAATAATTCTTCCTTAAGATTGATCGAAAATATTTTTTATAGTAATGATTGTACAACCATTATTCATTCAGATTTACAAAATCAATTACCAAGCCAGGCATATTTACTAATTAAAAAAAATACTTTCGATAATAATACAACGATTGGTCCTGTGGTAAATGTGGATGGGATGGGTTCATTATTTATTAAAGAGAACTATTTTACTAATAATGAATACGAGTATAATCTGGGAAATTGGGGTGATGGTTCAATGATTAACATCACTGCTTCAAATGAAATAACTACTGGTGATATTCATAGAAATACATTTTTTATTAATGAAGATAGTTATTTATGTGATGCTATGCTTTATATTGATAATAGCTATTCATCTGCAGTTTTTTCTATTAATGGAAATAGCTTCTTGGAAAGCATTAGTAATTCTGCAATAAAATACATTTCAAATCAAGTTTCATTACAAACTCAATATTTTCATCAAATACATTAGGTTTTTCTTGTTTGGTAGTTAATGCACCCAATTTAGCTTCTTTCGATTATTCTCTCTTTTATGAAAATAGAGATACTAACCATACCTTATTATCCTATTCAAATTGCACTTTAGGTAATAATGTAATCTATGAAATCGATCCCCAATTGGATACATATTATAAACCAATCTGGAATGCAACTGTTAAATCTCCATGTATCGATGTGGGTTACGGTTTCGATGATGACGATACTCCTGCAGATCTTGGAGCGATACCAGCTGTCGATCACAAATATGATCTAATTGAATTACCTCCACCTGCTGTTGATAGTGGCTGGAAATGGCTTTCATTTCCAGCTCTTGATGTGGTTCTTAATGATGCCGATATTGCTGAAAATGTATTAGCAGATATTCTTAATCCCAATATACTTGATTATGTACTATCTCAAGACTATTTGATTGATTATAATCCACTTGATCAAACTTGGAGTAATGATTGGAAACAATTCCTTAGAACTGAAGGCTTCAAATTTAAAATGTTAGCGGCTGCCGAATTTGAAGTTATTGGCTTCAAAATAGCAGATAATACACCTGTTTCTTTAACTGGAGAAGATGAAGATAATTGGGTCGGTTACTGGATAGAAGAAACTCAAAGTGTTTCTGATGCATTTAGTGATTACTGGGATGGAGAGAATATCCATTACATTCAACATCAATATTGGACGGCAACGTATTATATGGATACATGGTGGTATCAGTGCCAAGGTGGTCATTTACCAACAATTTCATATGGAGAAATGGTAAACATTCATTGCAATGATAATATCACTTCTTTCCGTTGGGATAACAGCACTCCTGAAGAACAGAGAATGATGATACCAAAAACAGAATATTATAGCTTCGAAGAAACGGAAAACTATACTCCTATATACATTACTTTAGATGAAACAAACTTACCTACTGAAGTTGGTGCTTTTGTGAATGGAGAATGTGTAGGAGCTTCAATCGTAACAGATCAACTTTGTCAATTAAATGCCTATACCGGATCAACTGCTCCAGGAAATGTAGAATTGGAACTTTATTACGGTTCTCGATCTTCAAACTCACCGGTCAGATTGTCAAATTACAATTGCCAGAATACACTAGAACCAAATTGCATTCAGCGACAGATAAACACAACAATAAATCCGGAAGCCTGGTTTGTTACTTTAGGCGATGATTCTCAAACCGTAAATAGTATTCAGGAGTTTTATCTCGATAACTATCCGAATCCCTTCAATCCAACTACAACGATTTCGTATAATATCCCACACGAAGGAAAAGTCTTTTTAGAAATCTACAATATCAAAGGACAACTTGTGAAGCAACTCGTTTCAGGATCCCAACCTGAAGGATATTATGAAGTTATATGGAATGGAAAAAATGATGTTGGCAAACATGTTGCCAGCGGAATTTATTACTGTCGAGTCACAGCTTGTGGTAAGACAAGAAACAAGAAAATGTTGATGTTGAAGTAAATATAATAATCCTTGCGAAGGTTGTGGAACTTTCAACGATTCTCGACCTTCGCAAGGTTATTTTTCAGTCTCCCTTTGTAAGGGGGAAAAAGGGGGTTTAATGAGAATAGAATTAATTATTAATCTTGCAAAACCCCTCGTACTCCCCTTACGAAGGGGAGCTTAATAACGATCAGGGGGTTATTATTAAATCAAAACTTATACTTTTCTTAGTGCTATTTAGCGTTTCTTCGTGGCTCCACTCCACCACCTGGCACATCAAACTCGACGGTACAGGCAATTTCACCACAATCCAGGCAGGAATTAACGCTTCCACACATTCAGATACAGTCCTTGTATATCCTGGAACATATTTCGAAAATCTTGATTTCAACGGAAAGAACATCATGCTAAGCAGTCTGGAGTTAACAACAGGAAATTCACAATACATTAATTCAACCATTATTGATGGTCAAAGACAGGAAAGCTGCATTCGAATACATAATGGTGAAACAGACGCAATTGTAAGGGGATTTACCATTCAAAATGGTTACGGAACTCAATTTTGGGGAAGCAATGGAGGTGGTGTTCTAGTTCATGATTATAGTACAGCTTTTGTAATAAACTGCTTATTAATAAATAATCTTGCTAATGGAGGAGCAGCTTTGTATGCTCGTCATGGATTCCTAAATCTTTCAGGATTAACTATAAAAAATAATTCTGCCCATCTTGGTGGCGCAATCTATATAAATGATGAAAGTACGATCAATTTCGATCCGGTTAATAGATGTAGTATCTATAATAATAATGCCGGAAAAGGAGCAGATATATATATTGAAGATTCTGGTCAAATAGATGTTATTGTTGATACTTTTTCTGTTTTTAATCCCAGTCGTTTCTTTACAGAATATTACGGGGATTCTTCTTATAGTTTTGATATTCATAATAACTGGATGGAGCTTGTACCACACAATCTTTATGTCGCTCAAAATGGAAATGACAACAACTCAGGTTTATCATCGGATGAACCACTGAAAAACATAAGCTGGGCTGTTCGCAAAATCCAGGCTGATGAATTTAACCCCAGAACAGTTTATGTTGATGGTGGATTATATTCCCACGCCTTCAATCAACAGATATTCCCAATTGGCTGCAAAGAATTTGTATCAGTGATTGGGGAAGATATGAATTTCACATTCATATGTGATGATTTTTTAGGTGGTCCTATAGTTGGTAGATTTTTGAACGGAACCATTGAATTATCTAATTTTACTATATTAAATGAGTTTTATTTAGATACATTTTCAATAATAAGCTTTTATTATGTAGATAAAGTTATACTAAAAAATATAAAAATACATAATAATAATAATACATCTAGTATTTTTGAAAATGAATTTGTATATAATGAGTATGAAAATTTAATTATTACAGATAACGTAGTTCAAGGTTTTAATGCCGGTCTTAGACTCAATAATAATGCTGGATATATGAAGAACTGTATAATAACTAATAATGAAAGTACAATGCTGGACGGCTGTTCTGAAGTTGCATTGCAGTTAATGGCGTATGATGATTTCACTATTGAGAACTGCATTTTTTCAGGTAACCATTCAGCTGACCCTGAAGGAAGAATAATCCGCACAACAAGGCATAATGGTAGTGGTCCGCCTACAACTCCAACTATCCGCTTTAATAACTGCTTAATAGCCAATAACAGCATAGGAAGCAATTATGTTTGTCAGAATTTTAATTATGATGGGTTAACGGAATTTAATAATTGTACAATTGTAAACAATACAGCCAGTGGTGGTTTTTATAGTTCAGCTCTTTATAATTATGGTGATGTAAATATCACAAATACAATTATGCGAAATAATACGGATTACGAAGTGATGATGGTAGATGATACTCAATATGGATATGTGTATGAGCTAAATATTGATCACAGCAATATCAGAAACGGTGAAGATGGAATTTATAACATGAATAATGCAAATGTTATTAACTGGAACGATGGAAATATTAACGAAGACCCACTATTTCTTCAATCGGGCGATGATCCTTATCAACTAACCGAATTTTCTTCTTGCATCGATTCCGGCACACCGGATACAACTGGGCTCTTCCTACCTCCTTGGGATTTACTTCATCACGGACGTATATGGGATGGAGATAATAATGGAGAAGCTATCATCGATATGGGTTGCTATGAATTTGGAGCAGATTCAGTGGGAGTTACAAATCACCAGTTACCAATGACCAGTTCACAAATGACCAACTATCCCAATCCCTTCAATCCTTCCACTACAATATCATTTAATCTTTTTGAATCAGGTAAAGTTAAAGTTGAAATATTTAATATAAAAGGGCAAATGGTAAAAAAATTAATGGATTGCACCACAGCACCGGGAAATTATAAATGCGTATGGAATGGAAAAAACGATGCTGGAAAGAGCGTATCTTCAGGCGAATATTTCGCAAGGCTTAAAGTGAATGGAGAAGAAATTGATGTGAGGAAAATGC
>JAIPJH010000078.1 GCA_021734245.1 Candidatus Cloacimonadota bacterium
AAAATTCTACAAATTTTGAGTGTCTCGCTTTTTGAAAAAGTGCCTATTTTGCAACTACTTACAAAATCGGATTACAGAAAAACTACACCCTCCGATTCTAAACAATTGGTATTGTTTAACTTATAACAGGACAGTAGTGTTATTTTACATTTAAAACTCTCCGCTCCATACACTTCGACCTTTGCGCTTCTTGTTTTTCCCCGACATTTCTTTGCTTGACATCGCAAAGCCAATCCAGAATTTAACTTCTGAAAATTATTTTGGGAGATAAAATGCTGAAAGTTGGAATTGCTGGCGTGGGAAAGTTTGGCCAAAATCATGCCAGAATTTTGTCGCAGTCCGATAAATGTGAATTTGTAGGATTGTATGACAAAAACAGAAAACGCGCCAAAGAAATTTCGACCAAATTGAGCTGCAAATCTTTTGAAAGTTTCGATAAGCTAATAGAAAACTGTGAGGCTTTAGTTCTTGTCGTAACCACCATTTCTCATTTTGAATTGGCAAAAAAAGCTTTGGAAAAAGGCATTCATGTCTTCATCGAAAAACCGATAACTGAAACTCTGGAGCAAGCGGAAGAATTAGTAGAAATAGCGAAAGAAAAAAACTTGAAGATCCAAGTTGGTCATATCGAACGTTTCAATCCCATCGTTACCGAAATGGAAGATAAGATCAAAGACCCGATCTTTATCGAATGCCATCGTATTGCTCCTTTCACACCGCGTGGAACCGACATTCCAGTTGTGCTGGAATTGATGATCCACGACATAGATCTGATCCTGGCATTCTGCAAAGGAAAAGTGAATAGAATAAGTGCCAGTGGAGCAGGAGTAATGACCAAAAGTATCGATATTGCTAACGCACGCATTGAATTTGAAGATGGTGCTGTGGCCAACGTTACTTCCAGCCGTGTTTCGCTCAAGCGCTCACGCAAATTTAGAATGTTCCAGAAAGATGGCTATTTTTCTATGGATTTTCAGCATAAAAAAGTAAAATATATCAAGAAATCAAAAAGTGCATATAAAGTGATTCCTCAAATCATGATGGGGAAATATGATGGAATCGATGTAGAAAAAGTTGTGGATATAATGGAGGTGGATGCTTCCGATCGCAAAAAAGATGCTCTTACAATGGAATTGGAGAGTTTTATTCATGCGGTCGAAGCAGATCTGAATCCTGTGGTGGATGGAGCTGCCGGAACCAGAGCACTGAAGGTTGCTCTGGAAATCGTGGAAAAGATAAATAAAAAGTGATGGTCTTTCTGAAGATCTTCATAAGGACGTAGATAAACTATTAAATATCTGGAGAAAAATATATGAAAACAATAGAAGTTAAAGATCTTAAAGATCATTTAGAAAAAGAAGTAAAATTGCGTGGTTGGGTGCGAAATTATCGCAAAGCCAGCAGTAAATTACGGTTTGTGATTTTCCGTGACGGCAGTGCTGATGTGCAGTGTGTTGCCTTCAAACCGGAAATGGGTGTAGAAAACTTTGAAAAAGTAAAAGCACTCACGATAGAATCTTCGCTGGAAATAATCGGAATTCCTCAGAAACATCCCAAGCGGGAAGGTGTGATTGAGTTTCATTTAAAAGATATAAACATTATCGATATAGCAGATGAATATCCCATTGGCAAAAAAGAGCATGGCCCTGATTTTCTGCTTTCTCAGCGTCATTTGTGGATGAGAAGTGCTAAGCAGAATGCTGCTCTCAAAATTCGTCATACAGTTTATTTTGCAATTTGTGAATATCTGAATAATAATGGATTTTATCGTTTTGATTCACCGATCCTGACACCAAATGCCAGTGAAGGTACTACAACTCTGTTTGAAGTTCCGTATTTTGATCTGGGCTCGGCATTTCTTTCTCAAAGTGGACAGCTTTATCTGGAAGCCGGAATTATGAGTTTGGGGCGTGTTTATGATTTTGGACCGGTTTTCCGGGCAGAAAAATCTAAAACCCGTAAACATTTAACGGAATTCTGGATGATGGATGCGGAAGCTGCTTTTGTGGAGCATGACGAAAACCTGCAAATTCAGGAAGAACTTATCAGATATGTAATTCGCACGGTTATCGATAGAAATTCACGTGAGTTGGAAATCCTGGAACGCGATGTGGAACAATTGAAAAAAGCTGATGCTCCTTTTAAGCGAATGACGCATAGGGAAGTGATCGATTTTCTGAAAAGCAAAGGTGTGGAAATTGACTATCTGAGTGATTTCGGTGCGCCGGAAGAAGAACTTATAACAGCTGGTTCTGATGTGCCGGTTTTCGTGGAAAAATGGCCCAAAGAGATCAAATCATTTTACATGAAGCGTGATCCAGAAAATCCCGATATTGCTCTGGGAGCAGATTTGATTGCTCCGGAAGGATTCGGTGAAATAATCGGAGGTTCTCAGCGTGAAGATGATCATGAACTGCTGTTGGAACGCATCAATAAAGAAGGTTACAGCATCGAAGATTATCAGTGGTTCCTGGATCTGCGCAAATACGGCAGCGTGCCACACAGTGGATTTGGAATCGGCTTGGAACGTTTAGTTCAATGGATGAGCGGTGTACGTCACATTCGTGAAGTGATTCCATTCCCAAGAATGATCAATCGGATTTATCCGTAAAACTAGCTGGTTAGCAATTAGCTGATTCGCAATTAGCACATTCTTAATTGGGCTTCTCGACTGGGGAGCCTTTTTGTATTTATGTTTGATTTCAGTATGAATCAATTCCCATAAACCAAAAACTTATCCCAGGCATTTTGCTGCAAAGCATCACGCTCAATATCAGTTATGTCGGGATCGTTAACGTAAGTTGCTCCGACAGGAGTTTCATGCCAGATAAAAGCGAAAAAAGCACAACACGCAAGGTAAGTTCCCTGCACTGTAGGATGGTTCCCATCAGGCAGAAAAAGATCGATCTCAGGATTTTGCTGTAATGAATATTGCCAGGCTCGCGCAATAGGGAAGACCGGAGCATCGAGTTGCTGTCCAATATAATTATAAGCTGCAGCCTGCTGTTCGATCATTGTATTGAACTCAGCTTCGAATGGCCAACTGAAAAAGAAGGCAGTTTGAGCTCCTGAATCAGCAATAATGGAATCTAAGGCGGTTGCATAATAATAAAAAAGATCAGGATCATTAACAGGGCGAGAAGTCATTTCCTGCAGAATTACCATATCGTAATTCCCATTTGTAATCTCATCTATGGTGGCAGGATTGTTGTAATGCATTTCCAAAGTCCAACCACCACCTGTAACGCTGTTACATTCAATCCCCAGTTCAGGATCGATATTATTTGCCAGATTCATTGTATGTTCATCTACTCCACCGTTATAATAAGTTATGCTGTTTCCAATAAAGAGTAATCTTTGCGGATAATCAGGCAGCAAATTTGTCCAATCAACTATAATTGTAAGGTTTCCATTTAGTGGAACAAGAACAAGTTCGATGTTAACTGTAATTGTTTCGCCGGCAACTACTTCTCCTGTACCAGTTCCTTCGGCAATCAGTAAGTCACTTTCGTAAACTGCTACATAAATTTCATAAATTCCGGGCTGCAAAGCATAAAAAGTTCCTGATGCAATATTGTTTTCAATTGTCAGTTCCAAACTTCTGGTGAAATCATCCCGGGTGATTGTAACTATTACCTGTGTTACATCAAAGCCATTATCGATCGCGGGTTGCAGGTTCATTTCAATCGGTAATTCAGCAATTTCATTATCGTTAGTTGGAAGCTGCTGGCAGGATGTAAAAATTACCATCAGAGAAATAATCAATAACTTAAGAATTATCTTCTTCATAAATAACCAATTTAAAATTTATTTTTGTTCTCTTTGAGCATAAAGGATTTGAAAAATATCATCGGCAATACTATCCAAATGTGCTTGAGAAATTGTATTGAAATTTTCCATGTTGGCAGCTTCAATTTTATTCTGTATCTTTTTTATATTAAATCTCGCTAAAGCTACAGCATCAGCAGGAAGTTCATCATTATCCTTTAAAATGAGATTACCCAGATTTTCAATATATTTCTTCTGCAGATTTCTACGGTAACTATTGATATTTTTTTCTTCATCCAGTTCTTGCCACACTTCAGTTCGAATCGTATCAAAAAGCTCTGCCATTGTGAAAGCTTCTTCATGCTTGGGGAATTTTACTTCGTTGTCGGTTATTCGAGCCAGAATGCGGGGATTGAAAACATGAGAATAAATAATAGATTGAATCCAATTTACATAATTATGGATCTTATATTCCTGCCGATCATAACTCCAGATGCTGTTTGTGAACTTGGCATTTTTTTCGGGAACAAGTTTATTTAAAACATCAGGATCAAATTCAAAAGCATCAGCAGCGAACATATTTTTCATCAGGAAATCAAGTGCTTCCCGCTGTTTTGCGGCAGGCACAATTTCAAATGGTGGTCTGCCATTTGGATCGCCGATGTGATCACGATGAGAATAGATTCCACCAATAAATTTTACTACATTTCCAGCAGCACTGTTGTATTCGCTCCAACCCTGACCAAAAACATCCCGGAATTTTGTGTATGATTCTCCTTCTTTCTGGAAATTTTCAATTATATTATCCCACCAGTAATTAGCCAGTTCCAGGCGATAAATATAATTTTCTATGATATCAGAACTCATATCGAAAACATTGCAGTTTGGATCCATTCCACGAGCTCCACGCCCGTAGGAATCCTCATCTGTGCCATAATCATGATATGGTAAAGCACCTTTGGATGCAATTTCTCCCAGTTTTTCATCTTCATCCTTATCAAATTCCGAATAAGCATATTCAACGACCCATTTATCCCATTCACCTACTTTTAACTGGAAATATTCAACCTGATCTCCATGCAAGGGTGCCAGATAAGCAGGAACATAATCCATCACAGAACCAACGATTCCGTGTTTTTTTACAAAATCTTCATCCTGAATTTGCTCATTGGTGTAATAGGTGCTGGCTTTAAAATTGTGACGGAAACCAAGCGTGTGTCCGACTTCATGAACAACCAGAGCTTTGATTCCCATATCTACAAATTTCTTCAGATCTTTTTTTGATCCGCTGAAAGTTCCGCTTCTGGTCAGGAAATTCCAGGCGTAAGACATCTGATAGGAAAGCCCTTCTGCATAAGCATCACCTTCGTAAAATCTATTTGTGTTTTTGATGGGCAGGTTAGAATTTATAAAGCTTTCAAAACTGCTTCCCGGAACTACGACATCTCCAAATTCACGAGTATAAAAACGAACGAAATCAATTGAAATACGAATATCTGCATCATAAAGTTCACCAGTATAAGGATTGGCATGCGAAGGTCCTACAGCATATCCACCACCAGGTTGAACTATCCAGCAGATCGTGTTGTAACGGGCATCGGCCGGATCCCAATCCGCATCTTCGGGCATCTCTTTTACAACGATGGCATCTTTGAATCCAATTTCTTCGTAAGCTTCATTCCAAAGTAAGATACCTTCTTTTACCGGTTTTTTAAACTCGTCGGGAATGGTATTTTCCAGCCAGAAAACAATAGGTTCTACCGGTTTGGAAAGTTTTGAATTCGGATTTTTCTTTTTCAAATTCCAGCGATTGATATACCGTACATAAGATTCCTCATCCAAAAGATCAGAGTAATCTTGATAAATCGTTGTGAAACAGCCGATTCTATCATCAGCTTTCCTTGCTTTATAATCAGTTTCGGGAATTGTGGAAAGGCTGTAATGATATTTGTGGATCATACTTCTGGAATCCGGCAGCGTATAAACATCGCGCCATTTTCCGCTTTTAAAGTGCAGAATTACATCAATTTCTGAATTTAATGGAAAGGATTTTATATTGCCAAAATAACTGTTTTCCTTATCGTAATTAACTTTTGCTTTATATCTATCGGTCACATATTCCACATTTGCCATATCACGCAGGAAAATATCGGCTGCTTTGATGAGAATTGCTCCAGTTTCAGAATGAGGTTTACCAACAATATTTGTAGAAGCAATAATGGAATTGGAAATACTCTTTTCCAAAGCTCTGCTCATAGCTTCTTCATCAGCCCGAAAACTCAAGTTTTTCTGGATCATTTGAATTCGATTGTTCACCTTTTTGAAGAAAAAGGGAAAATTCCAGAGCATGGAAGAAGCGTCGAACATGTAGGCATCACCGGATTGACGCGTCATTGTACAAAGATAGATTATACCAAATTGTTCGGGATTGATCTGCAGATAAACTGTGCCGTCTTCTTCGTTTTTGTACATTGTAAAAAGACCTTCGATCTCCTGCAGGTCTTTGATAAGATCTTCAAAACCTTTGTTGGCATTTATACTATCCGATTTTGCTTCTGTTATGGCTTGTTTAATTTCTTCAGATGAGATCAAACTGTCAGGATCAAATTTGTCTGATCCTTTTAAAGCAAAGGCATTGATGAAAATTCCCAAAATTAAAATTAATATTGTAAATCCAGTTTTTTTATTTTCCATATTTTCACTCCGTATTATCTTCAGCTTCCCGAGATTCCTGAGGAATTTCTTTTAATAATTCTCGTACTGTTTCTTCATCTTCTTTGCTAACCAGAAATACAGCATTTCCGATATCAGCACCCATCGCAAATTCAAATTTTGCTCCCAGGATGCTCTGCATATTTTCGCCATTCACGAAATATTGAATGCCGGAATCTTCCAGAACAGATTTTATTATTGCCGTTAAGCCAGGATCTGCACTTTCGAAGACTTTTACAAATTCAACATTTTCATCAGGTAGAATAACATCTACCAGATCGACGTCACATTCGGGACAATGTGTAATTCCTTGTTTATATTCAGCTTTACATTTTGGACAGAACATAATTCACCTCACTTATTTTTTTTTTCATTAAAAACTTGAACCCGGTTTCTACCCAGGTGCTTTGCTTTGTAAAGAATTTTATCGGCAGCTTTCAAAACTTTCTCCGGTTTATCCAGTTCTTTATCTGCTTCTGCAGCTCCTATACTTACAGTTATTTTCACCTGTTTGGATTTTGGAATTTTTTTCTTTCCCCGATATTCATCAGATTTGAATTTGCGATCTTTATCTCGAATAATAAAAAGAGTTTTTTCGATTGCCTGTCGGCATTCTTCCAAGATTGGAACCGCTTCTTCCAGAGTTTTACCAGGGAAAATCGTAGTAAACTCTTCACCTCCATAACGGAAAGTTTTACCAAATTCCTGATTATGATTTAATTTTGCAGCTACCATGCGCAAAGCCTGATCACCAGATTTGTGACCGTAAGAATCGTTAAATTTTTTAAAGTGATCCACATCGATCATGGCAATTGTGTATTTTCTGCCAAGATTCAGCATAGATTCATTGAATCTGCGCCTTCCCGGTAAACTGGTGAGTTCATCCACATAAGCCAGGTAAAACGAAGATTCTATTGTGGAAATTAGAAGGATTATTCCTGCTACGCAAAAAAAAAGCTGCATTTGAACTTGATTTTGATATCCGACAATTCCGGGAAAGACAGAAATTAGAAGGACAAAATAATATGCATTAACTACATTGCGTGATTTGTTGTAGTGGTAAATAAAAATTCCCAGCACCACAAGCAGTGAGATATAAATCATGGTGTTATCAATCAACAATCGGAAAGTTAAAAAATCGATGAAATAGCCAAATACCTGTTCCAGCCAGGCAGAAAAATTGGGAAATTCAACATACATTTCATAGATAAATTTTGAACCAGAATTATCCCGGAAATTGCTCAGGAAAAAGATGAAACCCATTTCAATAAGTAAAATCAAAAGATAACGAATTCCCACATTTCCAAATATAAATTTATTCTTGATCTTACTCCAGATAATGAATTTTATCGGCAGAAAGAAGGCTATCAATAAAGTTATTGTCGGCAAATTGGGAGCAAGATGCAGAAGCGCAAAATAGCAGACAAACAAAGTAAATGAGTTTAATACAAGACCTGTATTATGAGAGCGGAATCCAAATAGAATTCCCAAAGTAAAAAGCAGGTAGGGAAGATAGGGGATGATGACCAAAATGGAACGCAGCAAAATATTGCATTCAGCTTTATCACAGATCAAAGTCCATTTGGTTGATAAGATGATTGCTGATAAAAATAAAATCGTTGGCAACAAAAATGGTTTTATATAATTCAGAAATCTTCTAAACATTTTTATCGGCATCCTCATGAATGGTAATGATCTTTCTAAGCTGAAACTTGAGTACAAAATAAGACAAAATACCACCTAAAATGTAAGCGGTCATCGTTGCCAGAAAAATTCCTTTTTCCTGCCAGTATTTTGCTCCCAGATTGGCCAGAGGAATATAGATCACAAACATCTGTAAAAAGATTAAACCAGCTGCATGATAAGGCCTTTTTATCACATTCAGAGCAGTATTGAAAAGCTGAAAAATTCCATTCAATCCATAAGATATTGGCACGATGGAAAGGTATAAAACGATCGTGGAAACAACTTCTTTATCTTCGTTGAAAATTCTGCCGATCGAGGTAGCAAAAGTTCGTAACAAAATGAATAATAATATTCCCCACAGGATAGCAAAACGACTGCTGAATTTGATGCTTTTTAATATTCTGGTTATGTTTTTTGCTCCCAGGTTTTGGCCGATAAAAGGTCCGAAAACCGAAGCTAAAGACATTATTACAGCCATTGCAAAAAACTCGACTCTGGAAGCAACTCCGTAGCCGGCAACAGATTTTGGGCCGAAATCTGCCAGAAGTTTTGTGATGATGCCAGTGGTTAATGGGATCATCATGCGCGCTGCCATGATGGGAATGCCAATGAATAAAACCGTTTGCCAGGATTGGATTATCTGGCGGAAAGAATCGAAATGAGAGGTCAGCATTTTTTCACGTTTTGCCAAAACCCAGAGAGCAACAGTAAAAGTTGTGAATCTGCTAAATACTGTTGCCAGAGCAGCTCCTTCAATTCCCAATTCGGGAAATGGCCCGATTCCAAAGATCAGAAGCGGATCGAGCAGCATATTCATTCCAGCGGCGATCATCATGATCAGGCTGGGAGTTTTTGTATCTCCTGTGGCACGAATCGCATTATTTCCCACCATGGGAACTACCACAAAAGGCATGCCTATATACCAGATCATCATGTATTGTTTGATATAATCCAGGATCTGCCCTTTTGCTCCCAGCAACGTAAATAGCGGCTCTATAGTTAATAAACCGAATATTACAAATCCAATCACGATAGAAAAAGCCAGCAGCAGACTGTCGGTTGTTAATCGTTTAACCCGGTGTTGATCTCCTTCACCGATAGCGCGGGAAATAACTGCCGAAGCTCCCATTCCCAAACCAAGTGCAATGCTGTTGATGATAAAAACTACCGGAAAAGTAAAACTGAGCGCAGCCAGATGATTCGTTCCCAGTTTACCTACAAAGTAAGTATCAGTAAGGTTGAAAGCAACCATACCAATCATGCCGAATATCATGGGGATAGTGAGTTTTATTAAAGTTTTACCAACAGGTCCGGAAGTTAACTTGCCCTGTGTTTTATTTTTATTCATTCAAGCAATTAAATTTCTTTCAGCTTATACTTTCTGCTTCCCAAACCAATTTTTTCGGCATGTTCAAGTTGGATTTCAGGATTCAAATTTGGATGTGAAAATCTACCAAGATTCTGATCGTTAAATTTCCGGGTTAGATCTAATGTTGCCTGGTCGATAGCAACAGGATCGATTCCCACCAGAATTCCAATATCATCGATAATCGGTTCTTGTTTGATGCTCATGCAGTCACAATCTTTGGTCATATCTGTAAGAATATTAATGAAAAGAGCTTTACCTTTTTTATTTTCCAATGCTCCTAAAGCATATTCTGCCATCATTTTCTGCAATTCTTCTGATCCGTTTCCCCAGTTGAATTTTACTGCAAAGAATTTGCAGAGCGTTAAGCATTCTCCACAGCCGATGCAGATGTTTCCATCAATTTTTGCTGCTCCATCGATTTCTGATATTGCCTGAACAGGACACCATTTGATGCATTGTCCGCAAAGTGTACATTCTTCGGGTTTAATGAACGGTTTGATAGAAGAATGTTGATGCATTTTTCCTTTGCGGCTGGAAAGCCCCATTCCTACATTTTTTATGCAAGCTCCAACCCCCGAAACTATATGGCCGGTTGGATGAGTAACAACGATCAGGGCATCGCATAAAACAGCATCGCGAGCAATATTAACTTTATCGAATAAGATCCCTTTGATGGGAACTTCTATTTCGGTATTTCCAAAAAGGCCATCGCACATTATGAACGGTGCATCCAAAGTTTCATAATTAAATCCATGTTTTTGTGCTAATTCCAGATGCGTGATAGCATTTGATCTTGGTCCCGAATATAGGGTAGAGGTTTCTGTAATAAATGGCAGAGCTTTCTGTTCTTTTACTTTTTTTACGCCAATTGCGATCAATTCTGGAGAAATGTGAGTCGTGTTGTTTACATCTCCGATATGTGTTTTTATGCCGACTTTATCTTTTTCGGAAATAAATTTTGAAAAATCAATTTCCGCTAATATTTTTTCTAACGCAGATTTTCTTTTATCCAAATTGCTTTTTGCCGGCAATTTAATAAATAGAATTTCATCTTTTGCAGGATACATAATTATTTCACTTCTCCCTTTTTCTTCATTTTATCATACATTTCCGGATAATATTGCCGCATACAATCAGGACAGATTCCATGACTGAAATCTACATTGGCATGTCTGGCGATATAATTTTCTACCTGATCCCAATAACCACCATCATCACGAACTTTCTTGCAATGCGAACAAATGGGAATAAGACCGCTGAGAGTTTTAACTTCATGCAGAGCCTTTTGTAGATCTTGTATCAATTTTTCTTTTTCTTTTTCTGCTTTTTTCAGTTTGGAAATATCACGGTAAGTAATTATCATTCCAGTTGGTTTTTCATCGATAATTATCGGTGAAGTGGAAACCAGAACCGGAATCAAATTTTCATTTTTATCTTTTCTTACAGTTTCAAAATTCATCACTTTTTTCATTTTTCCCTGGCTGAGTTCTTTTGCTTCTCTGCGTTTATCATCGGGAACGATAAGATCGAAAATAAGTTTATCCTTGGCTTCATTTTGTTTATATCCAAATACTTCTGTGAAACGTATATTTATTTCAATTACTCGATATTTTAAATCTACGTAAGCTGCAGGTTCAGGATTTCCTAAAAACAGGCTGGTGAACTTGGTGTTACTAACCTTTAATTTTTTTGAAGCTTCATTTTTTACAAAAGTTATCTGGATAGCAGCTTTCAAATCATTTTCATTGAACGGTTTTACCAGATAAAAATAAGGTTCGGCTTCTGTTGCTGTTTGGATGGTTTTATCATCAGCGTAAGCAGTTAAGAAAATGACAGGTATATCTTTCTGTTTCTGTATTCTTTTAGCAGCTTCGATTCCAGAAATCTTGCCTTCCAGCATTATGTCCATGATGATCAGATCAGGTTTTTCATTGATGGCAAGACTGATTGCATCTTCGCCTGATGCACAAACACCGACTACGTCATATTCCATTTGAATCAAAGTTTTTTTTATATCTTCAGAAATCATTACTTCATCTTCTACTATCATTATCCTGTACATATTTTCTCCACAAATATAAAATTCTTATCGAACTATTATAGTTAAGTTTTTATAGTCAAGAAGTAATTATTTATAATTATAATCTTCTTTACAAAAAAAGGCGGCATGAAATTTTATCCAGAAAAAATTTGGGAGTTCATTATGAATAAAATTGGCTTTGATTTTCCATCCAAACCAAGAAAAACAGCTTTGTTCGAGGTGGAAAATTGGTATCAAAAATTACTTTCTGAAAGGCTTGATAGACCTTACTCTCCGATTAAAACCAGCAATTTTGGCGAGTATGACATGGCGGTGAACTATCTTACCTCAGTTTTGGAAGAAGCAAAGGCTATCGACAAAGTAGCTGTTTTCAATATAGATCACATGGCACAGATCCAATTTAAAGGAAAAGATGCTTTAAATCTTTTAGATCGTGTGCTTCCTGCAAATGTAGAAAGTATGAAAATCGGGCAGTGTAAATACACCTTGCTGCTTATGGAAGAAGGAACTGTTCTGGATGATCTTATAATAATGCGAATATCTGATGATGAATTTATTCTGGTGATAAATGCCGGACATGATATTACAGATGAAGAAAAGGGCCTGATCGCTGATGCAGATTTTATTTTGAAATACAAAAAAGATGATGAAGAACTGGCAGTAAAAGATATTTCTGATAGACTTGTAAAGATCGATATTCAAGGACCGCTTTCCTTTAAATTGATTAAAAATATTTATGGCGAAGAAGTGTTGAAGAACAGAAATAAACCGGAAAAAAATATGCGTTTTTTCACCTTCAATGAATTTGAATATGATGGTGAGCATTATCTCATCAGCCGCACAGGATATACGAATAGATGGGGTTGGGAATTGTATGTTCCTGCAAAAGTGGCACAAGAACAGTTCAGGAAGATCGCACTTGAAGCTCTGGAACTTGGCGGATTAGTCGTAGGTCTTGGTGGTCGTGATGAGAACAGAATTTCTGCAGGAAATGTTGGTTTGCCGTTAAATGGCAGTGAATATGACAGAGATCATACTCCTGTGAATTCTCCACTTTTTGGTGCAGCAATCGATATGGGAAAAGAAAATTTCGTTGGTAAAAAAGCTTTAGAAGCTGAAATTGCATCTGGTACTGATAAACACATGGTTTTATTTATTTCGGAAGGCATTGTTTCAGGACGGGGAATTTATAAAGACGGGAAAAGATGGGGAACGGTTACTTCCAGTATCAATTCGCCCAATGTAAGCCAGGAAAAACGTGAATTCATCGGTTCAGCCCGCAAGAACGTTTTGGGTGAGAACGGCACAGCAGCCATCGGCCTGGGTTGGGTTTACACGAATCCATTCGAGGTGGATGAAAAAGGAAATGATATTGTGATGTTGGATGATGAGCCTGTTCGCATCAGAGTGGAATTTTATCGGGAAGATGAAAATAGAAATCCGATCGGAAAGCGTGTTCTGGGCTATATCAGCGGTGATGGCGTGACGCCGGCAACTGCTCCAAAACCTTTGAAACAGATACAGAATTTGTAGATTGAGATAACATCGGAATGTTTCCCGATTTGTCGGGAATCTTCCGATTGTTATCGTTTGTTCGTTCAATTCATTAATAGCATGATAATTGATTTTTTCTTTCATTTGATCCTATGCGTGAACGCATAGGCTATTGAGGCGCAGGCTATTGATAACGCGATAAATGTTCGTGTAAATAATCAAATAGCCTGGGCGTGAGGGATTTGTTTTGTATTCATTCCAAAAAAAATAGCCCAGAATAAGATGAAAAAAAATTAAAAATACGCCGTTCACGGCGTTCCCTCCAACAAATTCCTTTACAAAACCACCCCCAATAATTTTTCTTCAAACCAGAAAAATCTGAAGCAGAGGAATGATATGAAGAAAATTGCTGCACTTGTCTTATTTTTTATGATATTAAATATCCTGAACGCACTCGGCACATTACACGTTAAATCTGTTAAAGAATTACCTGCCACACATACAAATTTAAAAGTATACGATGCCGATGGAAAATATGCTCCGGTGCTTATCATCAAAACCGAACTTAAAGGCTTGGGCATCCAAAACGTGGGAAGACCCACCAAGCACGCACCGGAATACATGGCAGGCGATCACCAATATAAGTTCTACATGAACGACAGCCAGCGTGTGGTTAAGATTACTCATGCCGATTATGAACCTTTAGAAGTACGACTTCTGGCAGATTTCGGCATCGAAGTAAAGGCACAACGGGTATATGAAATGCTTCTGGATAACACACCAGAAAAAGAATTTATCAATGTGGTGATAATTTCCGATCCTGTCGATGCTACCAAGATAATTGACGGCAAAGATATGGGTACTGGTCAAAGCTTTGAACTTTTCATTGGAAAGCATATATTAAAACTCCAGAAAAACGGCTTCAAGTCTCTTACCAAAAATATTGAAGTTTCGAGAAGCAAAACTCTTTTTAATAACCTTGAACTACAAGAGGTAGAACCAGTGATGATCACCATCAAATCTGAACCTGACGAAGCGGACATCTACATTAACAACGTGAACGAAGGTAAAACCAATAAACAGCTTTTCAAGTTTCCCGGCAACTACAATCTCCGTCTGGTAAAGGATAAATACGATACAACAGAACAAAACATAACTGTTACAGAAAGCGGAACTAACACTTTTGATTATACTTTGCAGAAAAATACATCTCTACTAACAATTAATACCACTCCTTCCAATTGTGAAATTTACGTTAATAACGAGAAAATATCGGGTAACAGCAAGGAAGTATCCGCCGGTATGTACCGGGTGGAAGTGAAGAAAACCGGTTACTACGAACAAAGCCGTACCGTAAATGTGGAAAAAGGCAGAAACAAAACCGAAAGCTTTATCTTGGAACAAAAGACCGGCAAACTGCAATTTGTAGTAGAACCAATGGAAGCAAAGATTACATTGAAGCAAGGCAATAGTGCCGTACAAAGCTGGAACGGTTCTAAATATCTTAGCTCGCTTGCTATTGGAAATTACACTATTACAGCTTCTTTGAGCGGCTACACCAGCCAGACCAAGCAGGTGAAAATTAATTTGGATGAAACAACGAAAGTAAATATGAGTTTGCAGAAGGGTTATGAACCCCCTCAATCCCCCTTTTCAGGGGGAAGTAGGGAAGGAATGGTTTTCGTAAAAGGCGGCACTTTCCAAATGGGCAGCAATGAACAAAATGATGAAAAACCGATTCATTCCGTGACGGTGAGTGATTTTTATATTGGTAAATATGAAGTAACGCAGAAAGAGTGGAAAGCTGTGATGGGCAGTAATCCTTCGAACTGGAAAGGCGACAACCTGCCGGTGGAAAAGGTAAGCTGGTATGATGCCGTGGAGTTCTGCAACAAAAAAAGCGAAAAAGAAGGCTTGCAGAAGTGTTACAACGGCAGCGGGGCGAATATTACCTGCGATTTCAGCAAAAATGGATACAGATTACCAACCGAAGCGGAATGGGAATATGCGGCACGAGGAGGCAATAAATCCCGCAACTACAAATATTCCGGTTCGAATAAAATCGACGATGTTGCCTGGTACACATCAAACAGCGGTTCAAAAACTCATAATGTTGGCACCAAGCAGGCAAATGAACTTGGTATTCATGACATGAGCGGCAACGTGTGGGAATGGTGCAATGACTGGTATGATAAAAACTATTACTCCAGTAGTCCTAAAAATAATCCCAAAGGCGCTTATAGCGGCAGCTATCGCATTTTG
>JAIPJH010000079.1 GCA_021734245.1 Candidatus Cloacimonadota bacterium
GGAAAGTACCATTCTTCTTCACCAGTTTGCGGATTTACATTTATTTCTTCCACTTTTTTCTTTGTAACGCTGAATCCGTAACCAATAAAACCTTCAATTCCATGCCAGTCGGTTCGCAGCATTATGTCCGTTCCAAATGAGTATCCTTTTCCCACGTTATAAATATCTGCCAATACACCTGTTTCATTGTTCCATTCAAAATCTGTTTCGGGTCTTGGTTCTACCAGATTATCATAAGTTTTGTAAAATCCTTCTACATCGAAAGCAAAGCTTTCATTGATCTGCGTTTTGAATCCGAAAATATAATGATCAGAAGCTCCCGGTTCAACTGTTTTATCTATTGGAAACCACAATCCCATCGGCGAATCACCCGAATCCATTGAAGTTAGGAATTGATAATATCTACCATAATTAAAATAAATATTGGAAAGCTCTCCCAACCTTCTACGAATAGAAAATCGGGGAGAAGTGCGGAAATAATCTGCTGTCGGTTTGGAAGGCGAATATTCACTTATCGTGTGGCAATAAGCCAATCTTACTCCTGGTTGAATTGTCCAGATATCGTTTATCTTCCAGCTATCCTGAACATAAAAGGCAGAGATGTAAGAAGGAACTTCAATATCGGGAAGATGGGTTTGATCGTAACTGGAATTGGATTTAGCGAAAAAGTTTATATCCAGATATTTCAGTTCATAACCAAAATCGATGTTGTGTACTTCATTGGGAAGGTAGCTGAACATGTTTTTGATGCTGTAATCGCGAATATCATTTTCCTGCTGAAAATCCTGACCGCTATCAGATTCCATGGTAAAATTAAAATTGAAATGACTGGCAGCCATTACGAATTTAGAGAAAATCTGCGGATTGAAAATGTGAACCCATTGAGCTGTGTAAGTTTCATTTCCCCACGTAAGTCTCATATCAAAGCCAAAATCCATGCCTAAACGGTCTTTACCGAAATAGCTGCTGACTGTGATTTTATCTTTCTCTGTAAAATCATAAGTTAGTTTTGCGTGTCCATCATAAAAATAGTAATCGGGAATTTCAAGATCAATGAGTTTACTGATCAGATCGATATAAGTTCTTCTGAAAGAAGCCATGTAGGAGCCTTTGCTCCAGGGACCTTGAATAGTGCTGCTGGTACTAATTAAACTAATTCGAGCAACTCCCTCATGATTTTTTCTGTTTCCATCCAGATTTGTTACATCCAGCACAGAAGAAAGACGTCCGCCGTATTTGGCAGGAAATCCGCCCTTCATTAATTCTACCTGCTCAATAGCGTCGGTATTGAAAGTACTGAAGATTCCTCCGAAATGACTGGGATTATAAACATCGGTATCGTCTAAAAGTATTAAATTCTGATCGGGACTTCCACCACGAACATAAAGTCCGCTGGAGAAGTCGGAAAGGGCTGTAACACCTGGCAGAACCTGAATTGCACGAAATACATCGCTATCTGCAATTTGTGGAATATCGGTAAGATCTTTGGTAGTACGCAGCACATTACTCACGACAATTTCTCTCGTGTTGATCTCACGATTTGCTTTACCTGAATTTACAGAAATACCTTCTACTTTGATAAGAGCTTTTTCCAGTTCCACTCGAAAAAAAATCTCGTCAGCATCATTTTCGATCATCTTTATCACTCGTTGTGGTTTGTAGGCTGTGTTTGTAATAAAGAATTCAATCTTGCCGGTAGGAACGTTATTTATAACAAAATAACCTTCCTTATTTGTAAGTGCACCCTGGTTTGTTCCATTGATGATAACGGAAGTATAGGCGATCCGCTCACCATTCGATTTATCCAGCACAAAACCACTGACAGTGGCGGAAAACAGGCTGGAAACGAATTTCAGGAGCATCAGGATTATTAAAATTTTCTTCATATCATTCCTCGAAATTAAATTATTTATTTGGGTCAAATTTCCAATTGAGATTTTTGTGTCAATTAGATAAAATTGCAAAAATAAAAAACTCTCAGCAAAATTTTATCATAGGGGGAGGATTTAAAATTGCCGAGAGTTTCTTGGGATATGAGTCTTTATTTATATTTACTGGAATAAATCCAGTAGCACATTTCGTTTTTAAAGATCTGCCAAATAACATTGCATTTAGTGTGCCAAATGGAAGAACAAACTTAAATATTATCGTTATAGAGCTGGTTTATGAGATAAAAGCAGTATATTTTTCTTATTAGAACACGTGCAAAATCTGATCAATACGATAAAAGAATTGACACAGATTTATCAAAATAATCATAAAAGAACAAATGGAGGAATAATGAGTGGTATAGTGTTTTTCAGAACAAATAAACTGGAAGAAATGAAAGATTTTTATATGAATAAATGTGAATGTAAAATGTGGATGGATCAGGGTGATTGCTGCATTTTACAACACGATAATTTCTTAATTGGATTTTGCAGCCGAGACACAATAGAAACTCAGGGAATGATCACATTTTACTTCGAAAATAAGGAAGAAGTTGATAGATTTTACACAAAATTTCGCGATTCAGCTGATGACGTTCCAAGAGATAATCCCAGATATCCAATTTACCATTTTTTTGCAAAAGATCCGGAAGGAAGAATTTTAGAATTTCAATATTTTTATAATTTATAAAACAAAATTCTTTAAATCTAATAAAATTATTTCGTTCATTTTCGAACATTGTTGTTCGTTTTTCAAACACATTTATTCAAATTTTGATATCCTGAGATACTCCTGAATCAACAATAAAATTAACCGCTGCCAATTTTTTATACTGATAATGGAATATAGATTGCATTCTCATTTATTAACAAGGAGGTAAAAAATGAGAAGAATGATCTTAACACTGTGTTTAGTTTTGTTAATCGGGCTTTTATCTGGTACAGACGAAACCTATCTAATGTCAATTCCCACGAAAGATCACCTGGATTCTAATTTACTAAATGTCTATTTTATTGACAGCGATGATATCATCGTTGCCAATAGTGTTGAAGAAATTCAGCAATTAAGAATAAGTGAATTTAGAATTTTAGATTCTTTTAATGAGTCAAAAGATTATTTTATTTTGGAAAATCGTGTCGGTGTTCCTGAGGAAATTCCCTGGGGAAAAATCGTTTATCGGTCTGATGATTTTACTATAGTAAGAAAAAATTCTGGAGTTGATGAAACTGATATTTTGGAGCCAAAACTTTCTAAAATAGAACTTCCCAGCTTACAGGTATTTAATGTTCCAGAAAATTTAAGAAATTCTAGAGATTTGATAGACGATCTCATTGCAAATATAAGTGCAGATTCCATTGAAAGCGTTATTCAAAGTTTAGAAGATTTTGAAACACGCTACTGTTATGCAGATAATCGTGATGAAGTTGCTGATTGGATTTTAGATAAATTTGTATCTTATGGTTATACCGATGCAATCCAAGACAGCTTTCAATATAACAATACCTGGCAGAAAAATATAATCGCTGTATTGCCGGGTGTAATAAATGATGAAGAATATATAATTTTTGGCGGACATCACGACTCAATCTGTCCTCCAACTTCCATGACTTATGCACCAGGGGCGGATGATAATGCCAGTGCTACAGCAAATGTGCTTGAATTGGCACGAGTTTTGATGGGGCAGGGTTATCAACCTGATGTGAATCTGGTTTTTGTTACTTTTGCTGCAGAAGAAGTTGGTTTGGTAGGATCAGATGTATTGGCTAGTGGCTTAAATGCACAGGATTATGATGTGAAATTCATGCTGAACAATGATATGGTAGCCAATAATACAATGGTTCCTGGAGAATGGGAAGTGGCGATCTATGCTTACACAGGATCGGAATATTTGGCTGATTATGCTACTTTTTTATGTTTGAGTTATACAAATTTAAATCCTGTTGTCTATAATCAAAACAGTTCAGGTTCAGACAGTTTCTCTTTTTGGACAAATGGTTTTCCCGTAGTTTATTTTGAGGAAAGCGAATTCAGTCCAAACTGGCATCAACCAACAGATACGATCGATAATTGTGATATAGATTTTTGTAAGGAAATTGCCAAGTTGGATTTAGCTACTATTGTATCAATCGACAGAAAACCCAACCCGGTAGAAAATTTCCTGATATATGATGTGGGAAATGGACATGATCTGCAATTGGAATGGGATGCTAATACCGAATCTGATTTTGATCATTATCGAATAGCAGTTGGATTGGAACCAGGTGCTATGAATGATTTTTATATAACAACCGAAACCTCATTTTTATTGGAAGATCTATTCAATGGTTTAACCTATTATGTAGGTATTGTAGCAGTGGATAATGAAGATTTTTTCAGCTTCGAAGTAGAGAAAAGTGCAATTCCGGGTTTTATACCTGCTGTTCCTCAAGGAGTTGTTGCAGAACCTGCCTTACAATCTGTATTATTGGCATGGCAACCAAATTTGGAATTAGATTTACTTGGGTACAACGTTTATCGTAGTGAAACTATGAATGGTAATTATACCCTACTTAATTCTGATCCGATTCAGGATGAATTTTATAGTGATACTGATATTGTGTCTGGTCAGTATTATTATTATTTCATTAAAGCAGAAGATTTAGATCAGAACGAAAGTAATCAAAGCGACGTTGTGAGTTCAAGAGCTATTACACTTGATTCGGGTATTCTTATACTGGACAATACGGCGAATGGAAGTGGCAATTATGGCAATCCGGAAGAAACAGATTGTGATCAGTTTTATCAGAATGTTCTCGATGGTTTCAGTTATGAGGAAATGAACCTGGAAGAAACTTCAGATCTTACAACAGAAGCAATTGGTATTTATTCAACAGTTATTTTGCATATGAACAGCAACTTTCCTTCTTGCAATACATTCCCACAAGTAGATGAAATAAAGCAGTATCTGGATAATGGTGGAAAGATTCTGGTTACAGCTTTCAAACCAAGTGAAATGTTTACAGATTACAGCAGCTATCCTGCTACATTTAATGAAAATGATTTTCTATATGATTATTTCAAAATTGAAAGCATCGACCTGAATAACATGACTAGATTTTATTATGCTGATCCGGAGCCAGGTTTCAATATGATCGAAGCAGATACCACTAAAACTCTTCCAGCTTTAGATTATCATCTTTTCAATATAGAAACAATTGCACCGAATAATGATGGCGAATTGCTCTTCAGTTGGGGAAGTAATTACGCCAATACCAACCCTTTTGGAGTAATGAATGGAGAGCCTGTCGGTGTTGGATATTTTGGTAATGACTTCAAATCAGCATTATTCAGTTTTCCTTTCTATTATATGCAGCAGGATGATGTTTCAACATTCTTGAATACTCTGCTTGTTGACTATTTTGATGAACAGGTAGGTGGAATAGATCCAAATATCATTGTTAATGGTGATGTTATTCTAAAACAGAACTATCCAAACCCGTTTAATCCCGTGACGACAATAGAGTTCTCTCTTTCTGATGAAGAACTTGAAACAGCTGAATTGGAGATTTACAACATAAAAGGACAAAAGGTACGAAGATTTTCGAATCAAGAACTTGTCAGCTCACCGAATCAGAGAATTACCTGGGAAGGAAAAGATGATTTCGGTAAACATGTTTCTTCGGGTCTTTATTTTTATCGCTTAAAAAGGAGTGATAATTCAGTTACTAAAAGGATGTTGCTGATTAAATAAGTGTTGAGTAATTCTGATGAATTGATGTAGATTTGTGTAGAAAGAATTCAGCAAATATTTTTGTGATTAAATTGTAAGTGTCTGTAAATAAGAACGTTGGGAGTATGGCATACGATTTGCTTTATAACTAAATGTGGTTTAATTGGTGAGAAAAAAAAACTTAGCTATTCCCGGTAGTTTGGGTTAAGACGAACACCGGTTAAATAGATGTAGTACAACTCTCCGATGACGGCTTGCTACAGTTGCAAGTCGTCTTTTTTTTTATTCCTTCAAAGCGTAAATAAGAGCAGTCGTTAATTTTAAAACATCCTGGTTTGTTCTTTCCAGATGGCAAGCAAGTTTCTGGGCGATTTCCATCATGATCTTCATGCCGATTTGCGGATGTTGTTTAGCAATTTTCATGAAATCTTTATTGCGGAAACAGTAAAGTTGACCATCTGTTTTGGCTTTACAGTTGGCAGTTCGTTTCTGCTTTCCCAAAAGTCCTACTTCGCCAAAGTAATCGGCTTTACTTGATTTGAGCCTGACAAATTTTTTATCGATTTTTTCCTGATCATCGATCATCGACATTTTCTTGGAAATATCAACTTCTCCCTGATATAAAATGAACATTTCATCACCAATTTCATCTTCAGAAATTAAGATATCATCTTTTTTGAATTTTTGTAGTTTCAAATTCGATGCAACAGTTTTCAATTCCTGCTGGGTTAAAGTTTTAAAAAGTTCTACTTTTTTTAAAAATGTAAGATCCATAAAAATTCCTTTATAAAACAATAGCGACATCCGATACCTGGATCAGATAGTCGTTATCAGGTTTGATCTTTATATTATTGATAGAATCTCCAGGATTGAATTGCTTACCCGAAAGTTCGAATTGCTGCTTAATGAATCTATCGATACTTGATGAATCATCCGATAATATCTCTTCAATGGAAACTTCCGGCCGAATAGAAACCAATCCCAAGGTAATCATTTTTTCTTTTTCGAAAAAATGCTGATACAATTTGTCGAAAGTTTTACCAACAAATTCTTTAGGGATTTTCAGCTCTTTAAATCCTTTACCTTTTGTGTTACGTAAAACTTCCTGCAGGAAGTCTGGAACTGCAGGATTTACCGTGCTATAGCCAAGAAGATTTCCACCGAGATCGTCAAAGATGACAACATTTTGAATTTTTTGTTTACGCAGATTTGGCAGATATTTTCCATCATGAAGCTGAATACTGATCTTTCCTTTCATTTTAAGGAAAGCCAGATTGTGGGCTGCAATGATCGTTCTTTCATCAGAAGGCGTACTTCCTTCTTTACTTTCATCAAAAAGCAGAATAATGTGAACTGCATTCTTGGCATTTGCCTGCATCAGTGTTTCCTGATTTGTAAAATCTCCATGAATAAATCCTATATTTAATTCCGGATATTGATTCTGCAGAGAATGAATCTTCGTGTCATCTAATTCGTTAACAAGCACAACGTTAAATACAGTGTTAGACTCCTGCTTGTTCATGAATTCCAGAATGCGAATCGCACTACGATTCCAACCGCAGATGAGAATATGATTTCTATCTTTTATCTTGTTCAAACCTTTACGCTCCTTGATCTTTTTATCAATGAAATTGCTGGCGATAAATGCTGTGAATGTAGAAAAAATCGTAAAACCTAGAAAAATGAAAATAATTCCTATTATCCTACCCCAGAAAGTAACTGGAACTTTATCGCCATATCCAACTGTTGTTATCGTTACCAACGACCACCATATAGCATCGAAAAAGCCTTTTATATTACCATCACTGTTTCGGTATTCTACTGCCAATACTCCAATTGCTCCTGCCAGAATTATGGCAAATAAAATAAATACATTCACCATCAAAGCTAATGTCTGCTTTTTTTTGGAAAAACTTCGTGCTAATTTTCTTTTAAATTTCACATTAAACTCAATTTTATTTTATTATTCTAAATATCAAAAACACTATAATCTTTGCAAGCTATTTATTTGCAAATGAGAAATAATTTGGATAAATAATTAAGGTTTTGTTTGACATCTGGAAGACGAAAAATCCTATTTAAAAAAGAGGTAAAAATGAAAATGATAATTACAAGACGTCAACCTATGAAAGTGGTTGGTATGAAAATAATTACAGAACCTGATGCTGATGCAGTAGCGAATCTTTGGAACCAATTTATACATAGAATGAATGAATTGGAAAAAACCGCCGTTCCAGAATGCAGTTTGGGAATCTGCACTTTGCTGAAAGATGGGAAGATAGAATATCTGGCAGCTCGTGTGGTAAAAGATGATTCAATAATTCCCGATGGAATGGTTTTTACTGAACTTCCCGAGCAGGATGTAGCAGTATTTACTCATGTTGGTTCGATGGAAAATCTAGCCGAGACCTACGATTATATTTATAATAAATGGTTGCCGGATAGTGAATTTGAGATAATGACAGCACCAGAAATAGAATGGTATGATAAACGCTTTAAGTATAATGATCCAGAATCTCAGATGGATATTCATATTCCCGTCAAACCCATCGACATCGATACTGAATTAGAAGATCTGAAGCAGGTATTCCAAAATTTTAAAAAGGAGGAAAGATGAAATTATTCGAGATCGATAGTGGAAAATTTATCAATATGGATAATGTCTTCAAGTTTGAACTTTTTACCAAAAAAGAAAATGATAAACTGATTTGGAAGTTCTACTCGGTAAATGATCAATCAATTTCCAGCAAGGAATTTGCAGATGTTTTTGATGCAATTACCTGGCTGAATATGACCTTGGCCAGATCAGAAGGAGCAAATGAAGTTATAACTTTATAAAAAAAGTTACTATTTGATATAGTTCATTTAAATTTTATTATTTTATGAAGTTAGCTAAAACTATTTCACACTATAAAATTTGCAAAATGAAAATATTTTGTAAATTTATCTTGACACATTTTGCTTCCATTAAGATGTGCACGTACTTCGTTCTGTACTAAGCGAGGTGCAAATAAATTTTAGGAGGTTTTCATGATCAGACTAGTACTCTTTAGAAAGCCGGATGGCGGCAATTTCTAGCAGGTGACCGATCCCTGCGCAAGCCAAAATAAATAAGTTTCATTCGTAGGCCTGTAAATGGCTGAACATATATAGGCTGATTCGTCAGCCAAATTTTGGTGGGATTGGTCCAATAGAAATGGGCAAATCCCACCATTTTTGTGTCTAAATATAATGACGCACAAACCCGTGGGAGGATCCCGCGGGTTTTTTGTTTTATAGAAGTGACAGATAAACAATTGAAAAATTGTCATCCTGAGTAGGAGTGAAACGACGTATCGAAGGATAAGGCGCGATTGATAGTTAAAAAATCATACTTCGACTCCAGTCTTCGTTCCAATGTGCCCTGGCATACCACTCAGCATGAATGCATTGAGAAAAAAAAGGAGGATTAAATGCAGGAATTCATGATTACAATGACAGAATCGTGTTTCATCTTTTCCTGCGGAGATTATTACGGAATTTTGTAAAAACGTGAGAAGATCTCTGTAGGAAGACCAACAAAAAAATATTTAAGGAGGTAAATTATATTGGCATATGCAATCGCAATCATCGATAATATGATTTGCAGTTATTACAGAGACGAGTGGATGTTATATTAAAAAAAAATAATAACCGCTCCTCTCTGGGGTCTGAAAAACACAAAGAGGAGAAAATAAATGGATTTATTCGATTTAGGTTGGAATGAAAAATTATAAAAGAAATTGATAAATAGAAAAATAAAGAGAATTATCATGGATAAATTAAAAAGACTTTGGAAATTTATGAAAGGCAATAGATCGCTTTATGTGATCTCTATCCTGGCAGTCGGTGCAGCAATATTCCTGCGCTTTGCCTGGCCAATGGTTTTGCGCGTAACTATCGACTCTATCATTGGTAATAAACCTGTAGAAACGAGTGGTTGGATGCAGCCGGTAATAATTGAAATATTGGATTTTCTGGGTGGTAAAAGCGTTTTAGAAAAAAGCTTGTGGATGAGCAGTCTTATTTTGCTTCTGCTTACCATCTCCCGTGGAATTTTCCTTTTTTTCAAAGGAAAATGGGCTGCAACTGCTTCGGAAGCTATTGCTCGGAAAATAAGAGATGATGTATATGATCATCTGCAATATCTGCCATTTGAATATCACGTAAAAGCAAAAACCGGAGATCTGATCCAGCGCTGCACATCAGATGTGGAAACTGTGCGACGCTTTCTGGCAATGCAGCTAGTTGAGGTAGGAAGGGCATTATTTATGCTGTTCTTTGCTCTTTCTTTCATGTTGCCAATGAGTGTAAAAATGACTTTGGTTTCACTATCTTTAGTACCATTCATTTTTATATTTGCAGTGATCTTTTTCATGAAAGTAAAGGTTGCCTTCAAAGCATCCGATGAATCGGAAGGAAGACTTTCTACAGTATTACAGGAAAACTTGAGTGGTGTTCGAGTGGTGCGTGCTTTTGCTCGGCAGAAATACGAGATCGATAAATTTGATGAAAAGAACGTGGAATATCGCGATCTTACCTACAAATTGATCCGACTTCTGGCCTGGTATTGGTCTGTTTCCGACTTTCTAAGTCTAACTCAGATTATCGCAGTTACGGTGTTGGGAACTTACTGGGCAGCTCAGGGGATAATAACGCTGGGAACTTTGCTGGCTTTTACTACTTATGTGGGAATGCTGCTCTGGCCGGTACGCCAGCTGGGAAGAGTGCTAACAGATATGGGAAAAGCTCTGGTTTCCATCGAACGTATCCAGGAAATTCTGGATGAACCGATCGAAGATCTGGATAATGGAATTTCCCAAGAAAAGCTCGAAGGTGAAATAGAATTTGAGAATGTAAGCTTCTGGTATGATGAAGGACATCAAATTTTAGATGATGTTTCTTTCAAAGTTGAGAAAGGTCAGACAGTGGCAGTTCTGGGGCCTACAGGTTCCGGGAAATCCAGTTTGGTAAATTTATTACCCAGGCTTTACGATAATCAGAAAGGATCGATCAAGATAGATGGAATAGATGTGAAAAACTTCAGCAAGAGAACTCTGCGAAACAACATTGGAATTGTGTTGCAGGAACCTTTCCTGTTTTCCAAAACGCTGAAAGATAATATTGGAATTGCAAGACGAGAATATGAAGATGATCACGTTTTCAAAGCTGCTCAAATTGCATCTGTTCACGATGTGATAGAGAGTTTTGAAGATGGTTATGAAACTGCGGTTGGAGAAAAAGGTGTAACCCTTTCCGGTGGTCAGAAGCAACGGGTTGCGATTGCCCGAACCATCATCAACGGCAGTCCGATCCTGATCTTTGACGACAGCCTCAGTGCCGTGGATACTGAGACAGATGCTGCGATCAGAAAAAGGTTGAAGAAACTGGATAACAAAGCTACAACTTTTATCATCTCGCATCGTCTTACCACCTTGGCAGAAGCCGATATGATCCTGGTGCTGGAACGTGGAAAAATAGTTCAGCAGGGAACTCATCTGGAACTGATAGATCAGGAAGGTTTGTACAAACGTGTTTGGGGAATTCAGAACACATTGGAAGCTGAACTGGCTCTGGAAGAAAAAGGCTTGAACGCCGAATTGGATAAAAATGAAAAACTTAAGATTAGTTAAAATTGCTCCCCTTTGGAAGGGGAGAAGACGACAAAGTCGACAGAGGGGTTTAGACATAAAACTCAAAACCCCCTGTTTCCCGCTTATGAAGGGGGACAGTAAGGGCTTAATTGAAGGAATTAATTATGAATCACGCATTTGAAGAAAGAGAATATAACAAAAGATTCGATCTGGCTTTGTGGAAGAAGCTTTTAACCTTCTGCAAACCCTATAAAAAGAAGTTGTTTTTGTTGGCATTTTTCATGCTCTCATTAGCTGGGATCGATGTGCTTTTCCCGCTGATGAGCAAATATGCCATCGATAATTTCGTTGTGCCCAAAAGTACAGATGGCATCACGATCTATGCGTTAGTATTTCTGGCAATGGTGGCTATTCAGGCTTTGAATATCTTCTTCTTCATCAATATTGCCGGCAAGATCGAAATGTATCTTACCTACGATATTCGTAAGAAGGGATTTTTGCATCTGCAGGAATTGTCGTTCAACTATTACGATAAAACTCCGGTCGGCTGGCTCATGGCTCGAATGACTTCTGACAGCCAACGTTTGGGAAGCTTTATTTCCTGGGGATTGGTCGATATGGTTTGGGGTTTTTCCATGATGGTTTTGATCGCTGTAATATTACTGGTGATGAATCTCAAACTGGCTTTGATCACACTGACAGTTGTTCCTGTCTTAGTTGTGATGAGTATTTACTTTCAGAAAAAGATCCTGAAAGCTTACAGGAAAGTAAGGAAGACGAATTCCAAAATCACGGGAGCTTTTAATGAAGGAATTTCGGGAGCTAAAACAACCAAAACTCTGGTTCGTGAAGCTGCTAATCTCAAAGAATTTCAGGTTCATACAACCGATATGTACAGCTCATCAGTAAGAGCTGCGGTTTTCTCATCTTTGTATCTACCGGCCATTCTCACTCTGGGCAGCATTGGAACAGGATTAGCTCTCTGGTTTGGTGGAGAAGGTGTAATTTCTGGAGTTGTAACTTACGGAACCTTGGTAGCATTCATTTCTTATTCAGTTCAATTCTTTGAACCCCTGGGAGAAATGGCACGAGTTTTTGCAGAATTACAAAATGCTCAAGCTTCTGCCGAGAGGATCTTTTCGATGATCGATGAGGTTCCTCAGATCAAAGATAATTCTCAGGTAACCAGAGAATTCGGAGATATCATGAATTCCAAAGAAGAAAACTGGCCTGATATCAATGGTGATATTAGTTTCGAAGATGTGACTTTCAGTTACAAAGAAGGTGAGAATATTCTGGAAAAATTCCAACTGGATATTAAAGCAGGTGAAACAATTGCTCTGGTTGGTGAAACCGGATCAGGAAAGAGCACAGTTGTAAATCTGGCTTGCCGTTTTTATGAACCTACAATTGGATCTATTAAGATCGACGGAGTTGACTATCGCGAGAGATCGATGCTGTGGCTTCATTCCAACCTGGGTTACGTGTTGCAGACGCCGCATCTTTTTAGTGGAACTATCAAAGAAAACATTGCTTATGGCAGATTGGATGCAACTGATGAAGAGATCATCGCAGCAGCAAAACTGGTTGATGCACATGAATTTATCATGAATATGGAAAAAGGTTATGATTCGGAAGTTGGAGAAGGTGGAGCAAAGCTTTCTACTGGTGAGAAACAGTTGATCTCCTTTGCCAGAGCCATTCTGGCAGATCCTCGTATTTTCGTGCTGGATGAAGCGACATCATCTGTGGATACAGAAACCGAACAGCTGATCCAGAAAGCGATCCATACTGTGTTGGAAGGTAGGACCAGCTTTATTATTGCGCATCGTCTTTCCACAATTCGTTCTGCAGACCGCATTCTGGTTATCGGGAATGGCAAGATAACTGAACAGGGAAATCATCATGAACTGATCAAACAGAAAGGTAATTATTACAATCTGTACACAAACCAGTTCATGGAAGAGCAGGAAAGCATGTTACTGAATGCATAACGCAAACATCTTGTTTGCGACAACCCTGAAAAGCTCTCTTCCGGGAAATCTTTCGATTGAGACTTTCGGGGTTTGGTAAAAAATTGGTTAACCTTGAAAGTGCTAAGTGGGAAGTAGTTTTGAAAGAAGCCTTTTCAAGGTTACAGAAACTGGAGTCATGTAACGAGAATAGATGTGTCTCACTGATTTCCGATCCTCGTTGGAAATCAAATTCTAAAAGTCTGATGACCGTAAACATCAGCAAAGGAGGTGAATAGTGAAAATATTTACAAAGAGGTTCAGCGCATAGCTGAATTAAATCCGGTTCCTGCATTTTGTGCGGGAACCGGAGATTAAAGCTCCCCTTTGGAAGGGGAGAAAGCGACAAAGTTGTAGAGGGGTTTTCTATAAAAACTAAGATTTATCAGAAATTTGAATCCCCTCCCAGTGGAATATCCATAGGATTCCACGGCATAAATTTTGTTCACCCTTATAATGGGGACGGAATAATAAGAGGTATTATGGGAAAAATATTAGATATGAACAAAGCGATCCTGGTTGGCGTTTGCCACAAACCAGGTGACTATAGCATGAAAAAAGCTTCACTGGATGAATTGGAAAAACTTGCGGCTACAGCTGGAATTGAAGTTGCGGGAAAATTCATCCAGAAAAGACAGAAGCCGGATAAAGCCTTCTACATTGGCAAAGGCTTTCTGGCAGAGGCTTTGAATGAAGTTTATGATAAAGCTCCCGGTCTGGTGATCTTTGATAATGAACTTTCTCCGGGACAATCCAGAAACATTGAAAAGGAATTCATTGTTGATGCTATCGATCGAACGGAAGTGATCCTGAATATCTTTCATGATCATGCCAGAACTCATGAAGCACAATTACAAGTGAAATTGGCTGAACTTGAGTATCAGCTTCCCAGACTGAAAAGACTCTGGAGTCATCTGGATCGGGAAAAAGGACAAGCAGCAGGAAGTGGCGGAACAGCACGTGGAATGGGAGAGAAGCAGATCGAGATCGATAGAAGGATAATTCGAAATGAAATTGCTAAAGTTAAAGCAGAATTGAAAAAAGTTTTCCTGCACAAAGAAACACAGAGCAAACATCGCGAACAAGTGAAGAAAGTTTGCCTGGTCGGCTATACGAATGCAGGTAAATCTACACTTTTCAATCGATTGACAGATGCTGGAGTTTTGGTGGAAAATAAGTTGTTTGCCACGCTTTCTACCACGACTCGTAAACTTGCGCTTTCCAAAGGGAGAGACATGATCCTTTCCGATACGGTCGGCTTTATCTCAAATCTTCCACATCATCTGGTCGCTTCATTTAGAGCAACTCTAAAAGATGTGGTAGATGCTGATCTGTTATTACATGTGGTAGATTCAGCAGATGAACTCTTTCCATATTATATTGATGAAGTTCAAAAAGTACTGCAGCATATCGGAGCAGATGAAGTACAGCAGATTCTGGTAATGAACAAAGCAGATACAGCAGATCGAGTTAAGATGAAACTCTATCTGGAAGCACATGATAATTCAATTTTGATCTCAGCAAAAAAAGGTGAGAATATCGAAGAATTATTACAAAAAATTGATGATGTTCTGCACAATGCCAGAAGGGTAGAAATGCTGATCCCTCATACTGAGCAAAAAGCAGTAAATCTATTGCACAATATTGGTGAGATCGAATCTACAGAATATCTTGAAAAAGGTGTAAAGGTCACAGCGATCATCAACCAGGAAGATCTGCCTGAGTTTGAAAAGTATATTATATAACCTTCGCAATGACCACATACCTTGCGAATGGCTGTTCTATGTAACGTAACGCAAACATCCCTGTTTGCGAAAGTAATGTAACGCAAACATCCCTGTTTGCGAAAAAGCATTAAAGTCACACAACAGGAGCTAAGTGGATAGAATAAAAGAAGCTTTCCTTTGGAAGGAGAGAGAGCGACAAAGTCGCTGAGGGGTTTTCTAAAATTGAGAATAATTAGTAAATATAATCCCCTAATTTTTCCTTCTTACGAAGGTGACTGAAGTATTGTTAGGTATTAATATGGCAATTATAAAAGCAGG
>JAIPJH010000080.1 GCA_021734245.1 Candidatus Cloacimonadota bacterium
TCAGTGGATATAGACCACAGTTCTATTTCCGAACAACCGACGTAACCGGAACCTTGACCCTTCCCGAAGGCGTGGAGATGGTAATGCCAGGCGATAAAGTATCGATCAAGGCAGAACTGATTACCCCGATCGCAATGGAAAAAGGTCTTCGTTATGCAATCCGCGAAGGTGGAAGAACTATCGGTGCCGGCGTTGTTGGCGATATCCAAGAATAAATAAGGACTTTTTCTGATGAGAGAAATAATTATCCTGGCTTGCGAAGAATGCAAAAATAGAAACTACACAACTAAGAAGAACAGAAGAACTCATCCTGAAAGAGTTACTTTCAAAAAATTCTGTCCTAAGTGTAGAAAGCATACTGAGCATAAACAAACCAGATAGAAATTAGTTTGCAGGCTTGTAGCTCAATTGGTAGAGCACTGGTCTCCAAAACCAGGGGTTGCGGGTTCAAGTCCTGCCGGGCCTGCCATAAATTTAAGCGAGATAAATATGTTCAAAAAAATTACAGATTTTTTCAAAAGTGTTTATTCAGAAATGAAATACGTTAACTGGCCTTCCAGAGACGACATTAAAGAAGGTACTACCGTAGTTATTCTGATGTCTGCAATCGTAGCTGTTTTCTTATCATTAGTCGATGCAGCTTTCGGATTTTTAATTCGAAACCTGTTATTGGGTTAAGAAAGGGATTATCATGAATTGGTATGTCGTTCATACTTACGCTTCCCACGAATTCAAGATCAAAGAAGCTATAGAAAAAGGTACGCAAGGTACAAAGTTGGAAAAGAATTTAGGACAAATCCTGATTCCAACTCAAAAGACCTTTCATATCCGAGATGGGAAAAAAGTAGAACGAGAAAAGAAATTATTTAACAGCTACATTATTATAGAAGCTGACCTGACACCGGAATTTATCTCTTTTGTAGTGGGCTTGCCAGGAGTAACGCATTTCCTGGGACATGGAAAAAAACCCATTGCGCTTTCCGAAGCTGAGATCAATCGACTTCTGGGAATTTCAGATCGTGATAAATCTGAAACAGAAGATTTTGACTTCCTGCCAGGAGATATGGTAAAAATCACATCCGGCCCATTTAGCGACTTTGATGGTGTAATCGACAAAGTGAGTGAAGACAAGCAGAAACTTACAGTAAAAGTAACAGTTTTTGGTCGTGTTACACCTGTCGAAGTAAAATCAGATCAGATCGAAATTCTGTAGTAAGAGGAGAATATGGCAAAACCTAAAGATACAGTACAAGTTGTAAAACTTCAACTTCCAGCCGGAAAAGCTACTCCGGCACCTCCTGTAGGACCGGCGTTAGGCCAGGCTGGAATTAATATTGGTGAATTTTGTAAATCATTCAATGATAAAACAAAAGATTCACCAGGCATGATCTTTCCAGTTGTTATCTATGTTAAGAAAAATAAATCTTATACATACTACATCAAAACACCACCAGCAGCCGTGCTGATTAAAAAAGAAGCCGGTCTTGCTAAAGGTTCTGGAGTTCCAAATATAGAAAAAGTTGGAAAGATTACCAAAGCACAAGTAAAAAAGATTGCTGAAATGAAAATGGTAGATCTAAACGCATACGACCTGCGCGGTGCAATGCGTATGATAGAAGGTACTGCAAGAAATATGGGAGTGGAAGTAGTAGATTAATACTTCCAAATTATCTATATTGAAAGCAGGAGATTATCGAAAAAGGAGTGTAAATGGCTAGTAAAAGGTACCGAAAAGCTCAATCGATGATCGACAAAACGAAACGTTATGAACTGACGGAAGCAGTAGAAATATTAAAAAGCTTTCCGACATCGAAGTTTGATGAGACAGTAGAAGTTCATATGAATCTTGGGGTCGATCCTCGAAAAGCTGATCAACAGATTCGAAACTCTCTGGTTTTACCACATGGAAGTGGAAAACAGGTAACAGTCCTGGTTTTTGCTGAAGGTGACAAAGCTGAAGAAGCGAAAAAAGCTGGTGCCGATTATGTTGGCGTAGATGAATACGTAGAGAAGATCCAGTCCGGCTGGATGGAATTCGACGTTGTAATTGCTACACCAAATTTAATGGGAAAAATTGGACGTTTGGGACGTGTTCTCGGACCTCGTGGTCTTATGCCGAATCCAAAAGTAGGCACGGTGACCATGGATATTGAAAAGGCAGTGAACGATTCAAAAGGTGGAAAAGTTACTTATCGTGTAGACAAGTTTTCAAATCTGCACATAATAGCAGGAAAAATAAGTTTTGAAGCTCAACAATTGAAAGAAAATCTTCTGGCAATTATTGCTGCTATCATGCGTGAAAGACCTGCAGCTCTTAAAGGAATTTTCATCAGAAGTATTGCAATCACTTCCACAATGGGCCCTGCAATAAAACTTGATATCCCATCGGTAACACTAGAAGCAAAGAAGTAGGAGAGAGATATGGCACAACAATATAAAATTGAAGAAGTACAGAAAATTAAAGAAAGACTGGAAAATGCCAAATCGATCGTCCTGGTTGATTACAAAGGAATTAATATCGAAGAAGTTGATGAACTTCGTAACAGATTCAGAAATGCAGAAGTTGATTATTTCATTTCCAAGAACACATTCATTAAAATTGCTTTGAATGATCTTGGCATTAAAGAACTGGATTCTTATCTGGTCGGACCAACTGCAGTGGCTTCTTGTAAAGAAGATGAAGTAGCACCTGCACGTGAATTGAAGAAATTCAATAAAGAGGTCATGGAAGAAAAAGACTTTCCAAAGTTTAAAATTGGATTCGTAGCCGGCAAAGTGATGGACGTTGATAAATTGAACCAATTAGCAGATTTACCAAGCAAAGAAGCTCTTCTATCTATGGTTCTGCAGGGATTCAACGCTCCTATCTCAGGCTTGGTCGGTGTTCTACATGGCGTTTTAAGAAAATTTGTATATGCGGTTGATGCCGTAGCCAAAGAAAAAGAAAAAAATTAAATATATCTGTGGAGGATAAAATGGCTGATAAAAAACAACAAGTTATTGATATCATTAAAGAAATGACAGTTATCGAACTTTCTGAACTTGTGAAAGAACTCGAGGAATTGTTTGGTGTTACTGCTGCAGCTCCTGTAGCTGTTGCCGCAGCTGGTGCTGCTCCTGCAGCTGAAGAAGCTGAAGAAAAAACTGAATTTACAGTAATGTTAACTGGTGCTGGTGCTAAGAAGATCCAAGCTATCAAGGTAGTAAGAGCTATCACAAAACTTGGTCTTAAAGAAGCAAAAGAATTAGTTGATGGCGCTCCAAACCCCATCGTTGAAAACGTATCAAAAGAAGAAGCTGAGCAAATTAAAGCTCAGGTTGAAGAAGCTGGAGCAACAGTAGAAATCAAATAATTTGGTTAATTTCGACGGAAGTGTGCAAATTTTGCTCACTTCCGTTCCGTTTATTTATTATATAATGAAATTAAAGCGAAAATCCGCTTTTTACGCGAAAGGAGAAGACGCTTTTGAAAATTAAAAGTTATTCCCGCATAAGTAAAAAAGCTGAAAGCATTGGTCTTCCTGAAGTCGAGATTCCCAATCTGCTTGCCATGCAGGTAGATTCATTTAACGACTTCCTGCAAAAAGATGCTCATCCAAGAAAAAGAGATGAACAGGGACTGCAATCAGTTCTTACCTCTATTTTTCCTCTGGAAGATCAAAAAGGCATTTATCACCTGGAATTTATTGATTATATTGTTTTAAAAGAAAAATATTCCACCGATGAATGTATAGAAAGAAATTTGTCTTATCAGGCTCCTGTAAAAGCCAGAATGCGCCTGAATATTTTTGATGAAGAAGTTCTGAAAGAATCCGGTGAAAAAAGGATCAAGAGCACGATAGAACAGGATGTTTTCCTGGGAGAGATCCCTCTCATCACCGAACGTGGTACTTTCATCATCAATGGTGCCGAAAGAGTGATCATCAGTCAATTGCATCGCTCTCCAGGTATCTTTTTCTCTGAAACAAAACATGCCAGTGGTAAGACACTTTATTCAGCTAAATTAATCCCCTATAACGGTTCCTGGTTGGAATTCACCATGGACAGTTATGATGCAATGTTCGTGCTTATAGACAAAAGACGTAAACTTCCTGCCACTATATTGCTGAGAGCAATTGGCCTTTCCACAAATGACGATCTGAGAAATTATTTTTATCAGAAAGAAAACATTAAAGTAAAAGATGCCAAGGAAAGATTTTTTGCCAGTGATGTTATGGATAAAGAAACCGGTGAAATTGTTTTTGACGCCGGTACAGAAATTGGTGATGAAGAAATTGAAAAATTGACAGATGCTGAAATAAAAACCATCTCTGTCATCAAACCTGAATCTGAAATTACTAGAAAGATTTTAGAACAAACTATTGCCAAAGATCAAACTACAAATCAGGAAGAAGCACTCAAGAAAATTTACACTCTGATACGACCGGGTGAAGAACCAACTTTTGAAGTTGCTTTAGAGCTTTTCAATCGCATGTTCTTCAACGAAAGAAGATACAATCTGGGAAAAGTTGGACGTCATAAATTGAATACCCGCCTCGATCTGGAAATCGATCCTGCTATTCACATTTTAACGCGAGAAGATTTCATCGCGATCATCGAGAGATTGATCATGGTTTATCGAGATGAAGATGTAATCGATGATATCGATCATCTGGCGAATCGTCGTGTTAGAACGGTCGGCGAATTGATGGAAGAACAATTTAATATCGGACTTTCCCGCGTGGCAAGAACCTGTGTGGAAAGAATGTCTATTGCCAATCCTGATGAAGTTACGATCCATGATCTTATAAATAGTAATGCTTTAATTGCTGTTGTACAATCTTTCTTCCTTACAGGACAGCTTTCTCAATTTATGGAACAAACTAATCCACTGACGGCCGTAACACATATGAGAAGACTTTCAGCTTTGGGACCTGGCGGACTTACCAGAGATCGTGCCGGTTTCGAAGTGCGAGACGTTCACTATTCTCATTATGGACGTATCTGCCCTATCGAAACTCCTGAAGGCCCAAATATTGGTTTGATATCTTCACCTGCAATGTATTCAAGGATCAATAGTCTTGGTTTTCTGGAAACGCCCTACATCAAAGTGAACAATGGAAAGATCACCAGGCAGATCGATTTCCTGGATTCCTTCCATGAAGAAAGAAATACTATTGCGCAGGCAAATGTAAAATACAACGATGATATGCAGATCGTAGATAAACTTGTGTTCGCCAGAAATCGTGGTGAATTCCTGCAAGTAAAACCGGAAGACGTACAATACATGGATGTTTCTCCGCAACAGATAGTTTCTGTTTCCGCAGCGATGATCCCCTTCCTGGAACACGATGATGCAAACCGAGCCTTGATGGGCTCAAACATGCAGCGTCAGGCAGTTCCACTTATTAGTCCTGAAGTTCCAACTGTAGGAACAGGAATGGAAGGCATCGTGGCACATGACAGCGGCGTGGTGGCAATTGCACCGTATGATGGAACTGTTACAAGTGTAACAAGTTCTTATATTGATATTAAACGTAAAAATCCAGATGACAGCATTTTAGATCTCGGTTCACAAAATCGAGTTTATCTGAAGAAATTTGCTCGATCAAATCAGGATACCTGCATCAATCAAAGACCAACTGTAGAAATTGGTGAGAAAGTTAAAAAAGGTCAAATCCTCTCAGATGGGCCTGCTATTGCCGAAAGCCGTCTTGCTCTTGGCAGGAACATGCTGGTTGCTTTCATGCCCTGGTATGGCTACAATTATGAGGATGCGATTATTCTGAGTGAAAATGTAGCGCGCGAAGATATGCTTACTTCGGTTTATATCGAAGAGCACGAAGTTCTGGTGCGAAACATGAAAAACGGTAAGGAAGAATTGGCTTACGATATTCCAAACGTTCCTACCAAATCGCTTAGAAACCTCGATAAAACAGGTATCATCAGAGTTGGTTCTGTTGTAAAAGCCGGCGATATTATCGTTGGAAAGATAACTCCTAAAAATGTAGATATCGATCCATCTCCCGAGGAAAACCTGATGCGAGCTCTGTTTGGAGATCGTGCTGGTGATTTCACCAATAGTTCACTGAAAGCAAAACCGGGAATGGAAGGTGTTGTTATCGATGTGAAAGTTTTCTCACGCTTAGAAGGTATCGACGAGGTCGAAGAACAGGAAAGAAAACAGGAAGAATTATATCGCATCAAGCAGGAAAAAAACGAACGCATAAAACGCATCGCAGATTTCCTGAAAACCAACCTGGAAGAAATCCTGATCGGTCAAGTTGCCAAGAATATTGTGGATTCCAAAACCAATATGTTCTTTGTTCCTTCCGGCAAGAAACTTACAAAAGCAGATCTGAAAAAGATCAACTTTAAGCGCATTAACCTCGATTATGATCTGGTTGATGATCTGGAAGCTAATCAAAAGATATACAATGAAGTTATCCTGAAAGTAAAAAAAGCAGAAGAAGAAAGCACCAATATTTATAAGAAAGCTCAGGAACGTTTGAAGCACGGCGACGAGCTTCCTTACGGCGTTCGTAAAATGGTAAAAGTTTATATCGCCAAGAAACGTAAGATCGCAGTTGGAGATAAAATGGCTGGCCGTCATGGTAACAAAGGTGTTATTTCACGTATCAGTCCTATCGAAGACATGCCATTTATGGAAACCGGTGAAGCAGTCGATATTATTCTGAATCCGCTGGGTGTACCTTCCCGTATGAATATTGGACAGATCATGGAAACTCACCTGGGAATGGCAGCCAGAATTCTGGGCTTCAATGCCGAAACTCCCGTATTCGACGGTGCTACAAATAATGATATACTTTCCGAGATGAAAAAGGCAAAGATTCCTGTGGATGGAAAACAGGTGCTATATGATGGAAAAACCGGTGAACCTTTCAGAGAAAGGGTAACAGTTGGCGTGATGTACATGCTTAAACTTAATCACCTGGTTGCCGACAAGATGCACGCCAGATCAACTGGTCCTTACTCCCTTATTACACAGCAACCTCTGGGTGGAAAAGCTCAGCACGGCGGACAAAGATTGGGAGAAATGGAAGTCTGGGCTCTGGAAGCTTACGGTGCCTCTCGTCTTCTGGAAGAAATGTTAACTATCAAAAGTGACGATGTGGATGGAAGAACTAATGCTTTTAAAGCAATTACCAGCGGGCAAAATCCACCTAAACCCGGAATTCCGGAATCGTTCAACGTATTGGTCAGCGAACTAAAATCTCTCTGTTTCGACGTTGAGTTTTTAGCTGATAAAGAATGATAGTGGAGGTTACAATTGATCAGAGAAATTAAACGAGACAAAAGAATAGAAAATTACGATAAAGTTAGGATCAAAATAGCTTCTCCCGATGCCATTCGCGAATGGAGTTATGGAGAAGTGATCAAATCTGATACACTCAACTATCGAACTTTAAAACCAGAAAAGGGCGGTCTTTTCTGCGAAAGAATTTTCGGTCCCGAAAAAGACTACGAATGTAGCTGCGGGAAATATAAGAAAAAGCGTTTCCAAAATACCGTTTGCGATCGTTGTGGTGTAGAAATAACTTCTTCCCGCGTACGTCGTTCTCGCATGGGTCATATCGAACTGGCAGTGCCGATAGCACATATCTGGTTCGTAAAAAGTATGCCCAGCGTTATTGGAACGCTGCTGGATATGCCGGTTACAAAACTGGAAAGAGTTCTATATTATGAATCTTTCATCGTTTTGAATCCCGGAGACAGCGATTATGAAATCGGAGATCTGGTTGATGTAGATGAATATTATGAAATTCGCGATCGCGTGGGTGAAGATTTTGAAGCCCTGATGGGCGCAGAAGCAGTAAAAGTAATTCTGGAAGCTCTGAACCTGGAAGATGAAGCAATGAATCTTCGTACAATCATCAAGATGGAAACTTCTGTTCAGAAAAAACAGAAAGCTATTAAGCGACTAAAAATAGTTGATGCTTTCCGTAAATCTGGCAACCAGCCCGAGTGGATGGTTCTGGAAGTGCTTCCTGTGCTGCCACCAACTTTACGTCCTTTAGTTCAGTTGGAAGGCGGACGCTTTGCTACTGCAGATTTCAATGAATTATATAGAAGAGTTATCACCAGAAACAACCGTCTGCGCGGACTTATCGACATCAATGCTCCAGAAGTTATTCTGAGAAATGAAAAGCGTATGCTGCAGGAAGCTGTAGATGCTCTTATCGATAATTCTCGTAAATCACGTCCTGTAAAAGGCCGTGGAAACAGACCTTTGAAAGCACTTGCCGATCAACTCAAAGGAAAATCAGGTCGTTTCCGTCAGAATCTATTGGGAAAACGCGTGGATTATTCCGGACGTTCAGTTATTACTGTTGGCCCAAGCCTGAAACTTCATCAATGTGGACTTCCCAAAGAAATGGCTATCGAGCTTTTCAAGCCTTTCATCATAGAAAGACTGGAAAAAATGGGTGAAGCTGAAAAAGCTAAAACTGCCAAAAAACTGATCGAAAAACAGAAACCGGAAATCTGGAAAATTCTGGAAGAAGTAATCCAGGATTATCCTGTTCTTTTGAATCGAGCACCAACCTTGCACAAACATGGTATTCAGGCATTCATGCCGGTTCTTACGGAAGGAAAAGCTATCGAGCTTCATCCTCTGGTTTGTATTCCTTACAATGCAGACTTCGATGGTGACCAGATGGCAGTTCATGTTCCGCTTTCTCACGAAGCTCAGATGGAAGCACGCATTTTGATGCTTTCTACCAGGAATTTGTTGCTTCCTGCCAGCGGAAAATTGGCAATGGCAACTAATCAGGATATCGTTTTAGGAAATTACTATCTCACAGTTCTAAAAACTGAAGCACCTGAAGAAGGTGTGAAACTGAAACATTTCTCTTCTACGGAAGAATTGCTGCTTGCTTATGAACTGGGAGAAGCAAAAGCTCTAAAAAAAGGAAATCAGGATAAACTTGATCTTGATATTCACTCATGGATAAATATTCTGATCGATGGGAAGATCATTACTACTACTGTTGGACGAGTTATCTTTAACCAGATCCTGCCAAAAGAAATTCCATTTAAAAATGTTACTTTTACCAAAGGCAAACTCAATGATCTGGCGATGGAATGTTATGAAGCAGTTGGTCAGTTCAGAACAGCTGAATTTCTGGATTCGATCAAAGAACTCGGATTCAAATATGCAACCAAAGCAGGTATTACTTTCAGTGCCAGCGACGTTATCTCTCCCAAAGATAAAGACAAAATAATTAATAAAACAGAAAAAGAAGTTCAAAAGATCATCACCAGTTATTTGAATGGTGAAATTACAGAAACAGAAAGATATAATCGTGTAATTGATAAATGGAAGATCACTACCGACCGAGTTACAGACGTTTTGATGAATGAACTTCATGCTGACCAGGAAGGTTTCAATTCCATCAACATGATGTATATTTCCGGTGCTCGTGGTGGTAAAGATCAAATTAAACAGCTGGGAGCTATGCGTGGTTTGATGGATAAACCTTCCAGAAACCTGTCCGAAGGTGTGGCAGAAGTTATCGAAACTCCTATCAAATCTAACTTTAAGCAAGGCCTTACTGTATTGGAATATTTCATTTCTACTCACGGTGCGCGTAAAGGATTGGCAGATACAGCCCTGAAAACTGCAGATGCCGGTTACCTGACTCGTCGCTTGGTTGATGTGGCTCAGAATGCAGTGATCGTGGAAGAAAATTGTGGAACCATCGAAGGCCTGGAGTTATCTGCTCTTAAGGAAGGTTTGGAAGTTGTAGAATCTCTTTCTGAAAGAATCAAAGGAAGAACAACAGCCGAAGATATCATAGATCCGGTAACAGATAAAATCATCGTGGAAGCAAATTCCGAGATCACAAATGAAATGGCTGATACTATCCAGAACCATGGTATAAATACAGTTAAGATCAGAACAGTTCTTACCTGCGACAGTGAAAAAGGTATTTGTGCCAGATGCTATGGCAGAAATCTGGGTACAAATAAACCAGTTACAATTGGTGAACCTGTAGGAGTGATAGCAGCTCAGAGTATTGGTGAACCTGGAACTCAGCTTACACTTCGTACATTCCACATTGGTGGTACTGCCAGTACAGACGTAGACCTGGCAGAAGTTGTAGCCAACTATGATGGTATTGTTAAATTTGAAAAAATGAATACTGTAGTAAATCGCTCCGATGAGCTGGTTTCTATCAGTCACTTGGGAAGAATTTTAATTCTTGATGAAGAAACCAAGGAAGAATTGGAAAATTACAAAGTGGAATATGCAGCAACTGTTTATGTTCGAGATGGTCAGAAAGTAGTGAACAACACCAAGTTGTTCAGTTGGGACCATTACAACAATCCACTTATTGCTACAGCCAAAGGAAAATTGAAATTTGAACATTTCATAAAAGACGTAACTTATAAAGAAGAATTTAATGAATTGACCGGTTCTCGTGAGATTACGATCATTGAGTCTAAAGACAGAAAACTGCAGGCTCAATTCAAGATCGTCGATGGAGACAATGAAGTTCTTGTTCCCATCCCAACAGGTCTCAGCGTAGAAATAGCCAACGATGTTTATGTTCATCCTGGAGATATTTTAGGAAAATCTTCTCGTATCACAGTAAAACAGGGTGATATTACTGGTGGTTTGCCACGGGTGCAAGACCTGTTTGAAGCCAGAGTTCCCAAAGAAAAAGCAATCCTTTCCGAAATTAAAGGTATTGTTTCTATTGGAGATCTCACAAAATCTGGCCGTGTTATTTATGTACGGGCAGACGATGATACAGAGAAGAAATATGTGATTCCACCAGGAAAACGTATCATTGTACATCAAGGCGATAAAGTAGATAATGGTGACGCCTTGTCCGATGGTCCTCTCGATCCGCATGATATCCTGAAAGCAAAGGGTATTAAATCTGCTCAGAAGCTAATTCTGGAAGAAATCCAGGAAGTATATCGTAAACAGGGTGTTAAGATCGATGACAAACATATTGGTGTAATTATTCGCCAGATGTTCAAAAAACTAAAAATTCTCAATCCGGGACACACAATGTTCCTGGAAGGAGAAATCGTAGATAGAAATCAGGTAATGAAAGAGAACAAACGAATCGAAGAAGAGGGTGGCGAAGGAGCTACCTTTGAGCAACTTCTATTGGGAATCACCAAGGCTTCGCTTCTTACCGACAGCTGGCTTTCCGCAGCCTCATTCCAGGAAACCACGAAAGTGCTTACACAGTCTTCTATTGAAGGCCGTGTAGATGATCTGGAAGGTCTGAAAGAAAGCATAATTATTGGTCATAGAATTCCAATCGGAACAGGAACGAAATTCTATAACCAGACGGTTAAGAAGGCTGTTGATGAAGGAAAATCTATCGGTGATATCATCAAGGAGATGGCTCATTCAGAAGAAGAGGAAGATCTAGAAGAAATACTTGATTTCTAAGCATGAAGACTAATTGAACTTCATGCAGATAGAAAAGATGGAGGAAAAAGGTGCCTACAATTAATCAATTGGTAAGAAAAGGGCGAAAAAAAGTTGAGAAGAGCAAAAAGAACAGAGCTCTTGCAGCTTGCCCTCAAAGACGTGGTGTTTGTACTCGTGTGTACACAACCACACCAAAGAAACCTAACTCAGCTCTGAGAAAGGTTGCCAGAGTTCGTTTAACTCACGGCATAGAAGTTACAGTTTATATTCCTGGAGAAGGTCACAACCTTCAGGAACACAGTATTGTGTTAGTACGTGGTGGCAGGGTAAAAGATTTACCTGGTGTAAGATATCATATCGTTCGTGGTGCTCTTGATACAGCAGGAGTTGATAACAGAACAAGATCTCGTTCCAAATATGGAACCAAGAGACCCAAGTAGGAGGAACTGGAATGTCAAGAAGACGCAGACAAATGGAAAAAGAAGTTTTTCCCGATCCAAAATATAAAAGCATCATTCTCAGTCAGTTCATCAACACAGTGATGAAAAAAGGCAAGAAAAGCCTGGCAGAAAAAATCGTTTATGATGCACTCGATATTCTGGGAGAAAAGACAAATGAACCTCCACTGGATGTATTTTATCAAGCTGTGGACAACGTGAAACCGCTCATCAAAGTTGTTTCTCGCCGTATTGGTGGATCGAACTACCAGGTTCCCACAGAAGTAACACCAAAAACCGCTCAAGCTTTGGCTTTCCGCTGGATCATCAGCTATGCTCGTGCACGCTCCGAGAAAACCATGGTTGAACGTTTGGCAGGCGAATTACTGGCAGCATACAAAAAGGAAGGAGCCAGTATAAAGAAACGCGAAGACGTTCATAAAATGGCGGAATCAAACAAAGCATTTGCTCATTTCAGATTTTAATGAGAATTTCATTATGTCAAAAGAGAGTGATTTATCAGCGATACGAAACAGAGACAGAGAAGCCTTACGTAAAATAAGAAACATTGGCATAATGGCACATATTGATGCCGGTAAGACAACTACAACCGAAAGGATGTTGTTCTATACCGGCATCATTCATAAAATGGGTGAGGTTCACGACGGCAACGCCGTAATGGACTGGATGGCGCAGGAAAAAGAACGCGGCATCACCATCACATCTGCTGTAACTACTTGTTTCTGGAAAGATAAACAGATCAATATTATCGATACTCCCGGTCATGTAGATTTTACTGCTGAAGTAGAAAGATCGCTAAGAGTATTGGATGGAGCTATTGGTGTATTTTGTGCAGTTGGTGGAGTGGAACCACAATCCGAAACTGTCTGGCATCAGGCAGACAAATACAAAGTTCCGCGCCTGGCATTTGTAAACAAAATGGATCGTTCCGGTGCAGATTTCGATCACGTTATCGATATGATCCATGACCGTCTTACACCAAATGCAAAACCAATCCAGATTCCAATCGGTAAAGAGGATTGTTTTGAAGGTGTGATAGATCTGCTTTCCATGAAAGCTGTTTACTTCGATCAGGAAACTATGGGAGTAAGCTACACTAAAAAACAAATTCCAGATGATTATCTTCAGCAGGCAAAAGATGCCAGAAATCAATTAGTTGAGCATGTTTCCGAATATAATGATGAAATGATGATGAAGTATCTGGAAGAAGAAGAGATCGAAACGGAACTTCTGATCGAAACTATCTGCAAAGCTACTCGCTTTCATCAATTTGTTCCCATTTTATGCGGTTCTGCTCTCAAAAATACCGGAGTACAAACTCTTTTGGATGCAATTACAGATTTTTTACCTTCACCATTGGATGTTCCAGCCCCAATCGGACACCATAAAAAAACAGGTGAAGAAGTAGAAGTTATTCCTGATTTTACATCAAAATTTTCAGCTTATGCTTTTAAGATCCAGATCGATAAATATGTAGGTAAACTCGTTTATGTGCGGGTTTATTCGGGAACCACAAAACGCAGTGCCACGATCGAAAATCAAAGAACTTTAAAAAAAGAACGTGTTTCCCGCATTTTGCAGATACATTCCAACAAAAAGAAAGACAAACAAGAACTTCATGCTGGAGATATTGCAGCTCTGGTAGGTCCTAAAGATATTCGAACCGGTGATACACTGACCACGATAAATTACCGATTGTTGTTAGATGAACTCACTTTCCCCGATTCTGTGATCGCGGTTGCTATCGAGCCCAAAACCAAAGCAGATAAAGATCTGCTGGAAGAAAGTTTATTCAAATTGACCGAAGAAGATCCAACCTTCAAAGTTTATCAACATAAAGAAACTGGGCAGACTCTTATTTCCGGAATGGGCGAATTGCATCTGGAGATTATCGTAGATCGCTTGAAACGTGAGTTTGGTGTTCATGCCAATGTAGGGAATCCACATGTAACTTATAAAGAAACTATTGAAAATCCTGTGGAAGGCTACGCTGAACTGATCAGGGAAATGAACGGCAAAGGACATTATGCAATTGTTAAAGTACGATTAATTCCTTTAGAACTTTCCGACTTGAAACCGGGAGAGAAAAATATTTTTGTAAATTCTGTTTCACCGGATGTAATTCCAGAAGAATATTGGAAGGCGATCGAAGAAAGTGCAATGAATGCCTGCCAGGATGGACCGCTGATGAGCAGTCCGGTTGAAAGAGTTAAAATTGAGTTGATCGATGGCAAATTCAACGAAGTAGATTCAAGCGATACAGCTTTCAGCATTGCTACTTCTATGGCTGTGAATGATGCTCTGAAAAAATCTCGTAAGACAGCCACCATAATGGAACCTATAATGTTAGTGAATGTGATAACTCCGCCGGATTTTGTAGGTGAAGTTATTGGAGATATCAATTCTAAACGCGGTAAAGTGGAACATATCCGCTCGCAGAATCAGAAGCAGGAAATTGCTGCTGAAGTTCCCATGAGCGAACTTTTCGGTTACGCTACAAAACTGCGTTCCATTTCGCAAGGTCGTGCAGTTCACACAATGGAATATTTAAAACACGAAAAAGTTCCCCAGAACATTCAGGACAAAATCCTGAAAAGGGTACGTGGTTATTAGAAAATTTATATCTTATTATGAATATTAATTTTTTTCTATACGAAAGAGATTTATAATCTTCTTTTGAATTAATATTCTCTTAATCTGTTAATCCAGAATCTGCAAATGAATTATTTATATTTTCTTTAAAAATTGTTGAAAAGATAATTAGATTATAACGAAGGAAATCTTATGGATTCAGATTTTGAAAAGCAGGAAAAAAGAATAGCAAGCGTTTTTCCCAAAGAAAAAAAAACATAAGAGTAAGAAAACAAACACTAAAAATTTACAAAGCGTTACTGGATAAAAAGTTAACATTTCCGTTTGAAACGACCGGTATCGACGACTTTCAATGGGAAGAATATTATGTTTTAGGTCCCGGAGATGCAAAAGAGTATGAAAAATTGAAAAAAACAAAACCATCATAAACAGATATTTTTAATGTGCATGCTATTGAACCAATATTTGCTGATTATGTTGGCTTGATTGTGAGAGTAACTCGAGTTTCAGATAAGAAAAGATTTAAACTTCCGCTGGCCGATCTAAAAGTTATTGATAGGAAATCCCCAAATTATCAGATAGTAGATGATTATTCTGTCTGGTTCGGTAATTATTAGACTGAAAAAAGGATCTCATATTTGTTACAAAACAATAACCGTGAGCCTAAAAGTTATGCAGCCCATTCAGAAAAATTTTTTCAAATTTGAGCAAGGTTATTGATCTACCCCAAGTTTCGGCAAAAAACATCCAAAACCACAAAAATAATGAGCTAAGTGCTTGAAAAATAGAACAAATTCTTCTAAAAATGGCGAAAAAGTGCCCAAAAAATATTTATTGAGAAATGAGTTGACCGGCTGCG
>JAIPJH010000081.1 GCA_021734245.1 Candidatus Cloacimonadota bacterium
GAAGAAATATTTATAGCCTTCCGGGAGAGATTTCGGAGGGCTTTTTTATTTCAATTTCCTTTTTAAGAGTTGAGCATTTATCGCTACCACAATTGTGCTTAAACTCATCAAAATAGCACCCAAAGCCGGGCTGATTACAATACCAGCATTATAAAAAACTCCTGCTGCTAATGGAATTGCGACAACATTGTAACCCGTTGCCCAAACAAAGTTCTGAATCATCTTTTTGTAGGTTTCTTTTCCAAATAAAACCAGCGAAGTAATATCTTTCGGATTACTATTTACCAGAATTATATCAGCTGTTTCTGCTGCTACATCGGTTCCTGAACCAACTGCAATGCCAATATCTGCTGTAGCCAATGCAGGTGCATCATTTATACCGTCACCGGTCATCGCCACAAATTCTCCTTCTTCCTGGAATTGTTTTATTTTCTCAAGTTTTTGTTCTGGAAGCATACCTGCAAAATAACCATCCAGTTTTAGTTTTTCACTAACGCCTTTTACAACTTTTTCGTTATCACCCGAAATTATATAAACTTTCATTCCGGTTTTCTGCAAAGTTTTTACAGCATCATAAGATTCCGGTCTAATTTCATCGGAAAGTGCCAGATAGCCGGCTAATTCATCATTAATAATAGTAAAAACTATGGTTTCTAATTCATCATTTTCAGTTTCTTGCGGAATATCAATATCATTATCTTTTAAATATGCAGGACCTACAATTTTAACATTATTTTCTTCTACATTTGCTTCGATGCCTTTTCCAGTGATCGAATTGAAATCGCTGATTTCAGGTAGATCAATATTTTCCGACTTCACTTTCTGTATAATACCAGAAGCCAATGGATGTTCAGATTGTGTTTCCACTGCTCCAGCGAATCTGAGGATCTGTTTGTCTTCATATTTTTCTGATAACGAAGAATAGTGTGTAACACCAAAATTTCCCTTGGTAAGAGTTCCTGTTTTATCAAATAAGAACATAGTAATTTTTCTGGAATTCTCAAATGCCGACCGATTTCTGATCAATAAACCGTTCTGAGCCGAAATTGAAGTAGAAATAGCTACAACCAAAGGAACAGCTAATCCCAGTGCATGAGGACAGGTTATTACCATCACGCTGGCCATTCGTTCCAAAGCAAAACCAAATGACTTTCCTAAACTGAGCCAGACAATAAGTGTGATAGAACCAATACTGAGTGATGTGAGCGTGAGCCAGAAAGCTATTTTGTCTGCCAGATGCTGGGTTTTAGATTTCTTTGATTGAGCTTCTTTTACAAGCGTGATAACTTTGCTGAGATAAGCTTCTTCTCCCAGTTGTTGAACTTTTACTTTCAGCGAACCGTTTCCATTTATCGTTCCAGCAATAACCTTTTCATTTTCAGTTTTTTTAACAGGTTCCGATTCACCTGTTACCATCGCTTCATTTACATGACTTTTACCTTCTGTTATAAGTCCATCAACCGGAATTTTTTCTCCGGGTCGAACCAGAACAATATCATCTTGATTCAGATCGGAAATCTTTACATCTTTTATAGAATTTTCTTTTATAAGATGGGCATCGGTTGGCATTAACTCGATCAATTTCTTTAGAGAACTGGAAGCATTTACTACTGATTTCATTTCGATCCAATGACCAAGAAGCATGATGTCGATAAGAGTTGCCAGTTCCCAGAAAAAAGTTTTGCCTTCCAAGCCAAAAGAAGTGGCAGAACTATAACCAAAAGCAACAGTGATTGCAACTCCAATCAGGGTCATCATACCGGGTTGTTTTTTCTTCAGTTCTTTGAATAACCCGGTCAAAAACGGCCAACCGCCAAAAAAGTAGATAAAACCGGAAAAAGCAAAAAGTAGATAATTGGCAAAAGCAAACTCAAATTTGTATTGCAGGATATTTTGCACAAAAGGCGATAAAATCAGAATTGGAATTGTTCCGATCAGTGAAATCCAGAATCTTTTTCTAAAATCTTTTATCATCATTTGATGATGCTGGGAATGATCGTGATGCTGGTGTTTGGATTGGCTATGATTTTGATGATCCATCAAAGACTCCTAATATATTTCATATTTATAGTTTTATTTAGGAATCTTGGATGTCAATTAATTTATTATATTTAAATGAGTTGTGTATTAAATTAGAAATCAGATTTTAGACTTTAGAATCTAAATAAACCTTCCAGGAATTGTTTTCCTGGAAGGTTTTTTTTCGACATTCCAGATTTCTAAATTCGAGGTGTGGTATTTTCAGCAATTTTGAAAACGACAATGATAATTTCCAGCCAGATCCGGATCAAAATAACGTAAATTAAAAAACACAATGGGGACAGAATTAGAAACAGAATTCCAAGAGCTGTTGACATATTAAACCCGGCTACAATAAAACCAATCGCTAAAATAATAGATATGACAACACCTAAAATGAACAAAAATTTTATCACTTTTGTAGTGATAAATTCAGAAAATGAAAAATCGAACAATGCACCCAAAAATCCTTTTTTTTCTTCCATAATAATCCTCCAATTATTTTTGTAGCTTAATAAATGTAAGTTACGATAAGTCAATAAATATTTAACCAATAGAATTCCTCGACGCTTGCGTCGGGGTTTTCCGAAATTTCTCCCCTGTTTGAGGGGAGATGCCGAAGGCAGAGGGGTAAATAATGAAAATTCGATTTTCAGCTGCTGAAATAAATTTAGCGAAATACACCTTGGCTCTGCCACGGTGATAGTCAAATTTAAGAATTTTCTTTATTTTCATGAAATTATTTTCAAACAAAAAGACGTAGGATTTTTGATTACATCTATCAAATGCATAAATTGAAATTATAAACAGCTATCATCTATACTAATCCGCAGTTTCAGATTTCTTCATGGTTTTGGGGTTTGGTGGCAAAAATCGACTGCTCAACAATTCACCTTCGTTCGCAACTCAAATCTTCGAAAGAGAAGTGGAGAGACTCCGAATTCTTGTGTTAAGGCCGTTTATCAGTGACGTTCTTACCTCAAGCCTGTGCATTGAGGCAAGTTCGGTTTCGCTGCTTCTCGGCTTGTCGCGGCGTAAAGCAAATGAAGCCGGATGGTAATCTAATCTAACCTTGCGAAGGTCGAGAAAAGCAGGAAGTTCGACAACCTTCGCAAGGATTTCGGCATTCTGCTTGACGGTGAAAGATGCAAAATAAAATTCGCACCTTATGAGTATGTTTTACAATAAAATAAACAAGCTAATCGATGAATCGAAATTCCTGCGGGAATTTGATGAATTATCGCAAAATTCCGGTCTGCTGGTTCACAATCTCAATCGGTCGGCAAAATCGCTGCTGCTGGCTCGTGCGATTAATAAAACCGGCAAGAATGTGATTTTCGTGACAGCCGATGATAAAATGGCAGAAGAATATCTGGAAGATCTCGATTTGATGCTGGGCAGAGATGCCGCTTATTTTCTGCCGGATTACGAAGTACTGCCCTACGAACAACGTTCTCCGCATTATCTTATTCGTGCTCAGCGCATCGAAACTCTGACGGCTGCCGTTTCTGCCGAACCTGCTGTTTTCACAGTTTCCATTCGTTCGCTTCTGCGCAAAATTACCGCTTCAGATATTTTTGGAAAGAATATCATCACGCTGAGAAAGAATGAAGATTTCGATCCTGACGTGCTGGTTTCGGATCTGGTGGGAATGGGTTATGAAAATCAATTTCAGGTAAGTAAAGTTGGTGAAATTGCCCGTCGTGGCGGAATTATCGATGTCTTCAGTCCCAATTCCCACAAGCCTGTCCGCATCGAATTTTTTGGTGATGAAGTAGAATCGATCCGCGTATTTTCGGTCAGTTCGCAACGTTCCACCGGTGAAGAATTAAATAAGATCACGCTGATTCCTTCCCGAGAATTTTCTCTGCACGATCTCGATACATCAGAAGAAATGTGGCAACGTATTCACAAAGATGGATTTTACGAAGGAATCGAATTAGATGCCTCACTTCTGCTTTCCAAAACTGAAACTTTCCTGCAGTATTTTGATGTGGGAAATTGTCTGGTTTTCTGGGATGAATTCCAGTTTTTCCAAAGCTATTTCCAGGAAATTCTGGAAGAAACAACCGAGCTTTATCAAAAAATTCGAGCCAAATATAAAAACCGAAAAATTCCCCAACCGGAAGATATTTTTGAATCGGAAAAATTCGTTAATCAAATTTTTAAAGCATATAAAAACATTTTCCTTAATGGTTCGTTTCAGGAATTTCCGCAAATCAGCAATAAACTGGAAGCTCCGATTACAGCTCAAACCAATATGCACGGTTCGCTGGAAATCCTGGAACAGGAAATTTCTGCCAGGCTGGAACAGGATTATCACGTATTTCTGCAAAGTGATAATAAAAGTCAGAGCAAACGCATGCTGGATTTGCTGCCGCAGTTTGAAAACAAAATGGAATTCACGATTGGAGTGTTACAAAACGGTTTTAACCTGACCGATGCCAGATTAGCAGTTTTCACCGATCATGAAATTTTCAGCCGTTACAAACGCAAAAGACGACAGGCACATTTTTCCAAAGAAGAAGCTCTGGTCGATTATGAATCTTTAAAGCCGGGTGATTACGTAGTTCATATCGATCATGGAATCGGTATCTACAGCGGCTTGAAAAAGCTTACAGTTGGTGGAAATACCATCGAATGTTTGACCCTGAATTATGCCGAAAATGATGTAGTTTACGTTCCCACATTTCAGCTTTCTCTCGTTTCCAAATTTGTTTCTGAAGAAGGCATTGCTCCTTCCATTCACAAGCTCGGCAGCAAAAAATGGGAGAACACCAAGAATCGAGCTAAAAAGCAGATCGAGCTGGTAGCAGAAGATTTGATTCAACTTTATGCTGAACGCAATCTTAGACGCGGAATTGCTTTTGACAAAGATAATAACTGGCAGACTGAAATGGAAGAGTCGTTCATCTATGAAGACACGCCCGATCAAGCGATTGCTACGAAAGAGATAAAAGGCGACATGGAAGACGAAACCCCCATGGAAAGACTGCTGTGCGGTGATGTGGGTTTCGGTAAAACAGAAGTAGCGATTCGTGCTGCTTTCAAAGCTGTGATGAGCGGCTGGCAAGTTGCAGTTCTGGTTCCGACCACTCTTCTGGCGGAACAGCATTATCTGGTTTTCAAAGAGCGTTTAGCACAATATCCGATTAGGATCGCCATGTTCAGTCGTTTCCGAACTGCTGCAAAAATAAGAAAAGATGTTGCCCGACTGGCTCGCGGTGAGATTGATATTGCTATTGGAACGCATCGGCTATTATCCAAAGATATAAAATACAAAAAACTTGGATTGCTCGTTATCGATGAAGAACACAGATTTGGTGTGCGCCACAAAGATAAACTGCGCCAGATGAAATCCAACGTCGATACGCTTTATATGAGCGCTACGCCAATTCCACGTACAATGTATATGGCGCTATCCAAGCTGAAGGAACTTTCTCTTATTCGAACTTCTCCCAAAGCGCGTCTGCCCATCCGCACCGTGATAGTTCCCTGGGATGAAAATGTGATAAAAGATGCGATCAATCGCGAGGTGGATCGCGGTGGTCAGGTTTTCTTCGTTCACAATCGCGTTCAGACGATTGAAAGCGTGGCAACCGAATTACGAAAGTTATTACCGAATGTTTCGTTTGGGATCGGTCACGGACAACTTCCCGAAAAGCAGTTAGAGGCTGTAACTTTAGATTTTGCTCATCATAAATTTGATGTGCTCATAGCTACCACGATCATCGAATCCGGTATTGATATTCCAAATGCAAATACGATTATCGTAAATCGTGCTGATATGTTCGGTCTGGCTCAACTTTATCAAATTCGCGGCCGGGTGGGAAGAAGTAACCGTCGTGCCTATGCTTATCTGATCATTCCACCCAAAATGCACGATGATGCCAGAAAGCGTCTGGAAACTCTCATCGAATATGAATCGCTGGGAAGCGGATACCAGATAGCAATGCGAGACATGGAACTGCGCGGAGCCGGAACGCTGCTGGGAACCAAACAAAGCGGTATTATCAACTCAATTGGATTTAATTATTACAATCGACTTCTCACCAAAGCTATCGAAAACATTCAAGCAGAAAAACCAAAAGAAGAATGGCTGGAAGAAGAACCGCAAAACATCGAAAGATTGCGCATCGAAAGCGATCATTATTTTCCTGAAAGCTACATTGAAAGCGAAAAAGAAAGGCTGGAAGTTTATCGAAAATTGCTGGAATTTGAAACATTGGAAGAATTTGATGAAATAGAAAATGAGCTATTAGACAGGTTCGGGAAAATTCCCGATCAAGCAGTTTCTGCACTCAAATATTTCCGACTTCGTTTGCTGATAGAAAAGACAGGACTGGAAGCTTTGAAGATGAAAAATAATAGCATAATTGTTGAATTCAATACTTCCAAAATGCCTGCCAGGAGATTGCTGACTAAATTTATAGATAAGTTTAAGCATCCAGTAAAAATAGATGCAGTTAAAGGTTTCAAAATTGTTTTTGAAATTGATGATGCCATAGAAGATCAAAGACTTTTATTGATAGATGAAAGTTTGAGAATGGCAGAATTCCTTTATGAAAACTTGAATTAAGCGGATTTGAATGATCAATTATAAATTGACAAAATATATTAATCTAAGATTTTTTCCTGAATTTCCTAAGGAGGAAGTGTGGTAATAAAGAAATTAAATATAATTTTTATTATATTGGGAATTCTATTTTCTCTGAATGCTCAATATGATGAATTTGATTCTGCCGCTATGATGTATCACGTTTCATTGGTTGGAGCGGTTCCAAACCCTGGTGTGTTTTTAGTTCCACCCTCTACGCGTGTATCGCAAGTAATAAAGCTTGCTGAAGCTGAATATTTACAAACCAGAATGCCGAATGCAGATAGAAGGGAAGACCTTGATAAAGACGCCGACCTTTTTAAACTTCGTTACGAAGAATATCTGTCTGAAGATGAGGACGTAGCTCTACCAGAAGCATCACAAAGATTAATAACAATAAAACGAAAAGAAGGTGATGTAAAAATTGATCTGGCAAAATTTTATACTTTTGGCAAATCAGATGAAAATCCCTACATAATGGACGGAGATATAATTTTTATTCCAGCTCTGCAAAACAGAGTTGAGATTTCCGGTGCTGTAAATAAAGAAGGACAATACGAAATTGTAGATGGCGATAGAATAGTTGATGCTGTTGAATTTGCTTTTGGAACTGCTAATGGTGCTTTTCTGGAAGAAGTTGAAATATTAAGATTCCACGAAAATAATAGAGCGGAAAAATTGCTCATAAATTTGAAAAATGCGCTGGAAGATGAAAACAGCGAAGACAATATTCTGCTGCAAAATGGTGATCATATTTTTGTTAGATTTATTCCTGATTTCCATGAAAAGAAATTTGTAAAAATTGCCGGAGAAGTTGAATTCCCAGGTGAATATCTCATCGTTGAAGGCGAGACAACCTTGCTGGAAGTTCTCGAAAAATGTGGTATCGATGAAGAAAATGCAGACCTGGAAAATGCCTTTGTGCAAAGACCCGATGTAAATATCGATATCGACCCTGAATTTGAAAGATTGAAAACTACTCCACAACAAACAATGCACTATCTGGAATATGCCTATTTTAAGAATAAAACCCGCCAGCTGAAAGCAAAAATGTCGGTTGATATACAGAAATTATGGAATTCCAGAGATGAAGCAGAAAATATAGTTTTGGAAGAGAATGATTTTATCTTCATTCCATTGAAGTCCAAAACAGTTTATGTGACAGGGCAAGTCGCTAATCCTGGATTTGTAAAAATAGAACCAGGCTTAACTTATATAGATTATATCGAGAAAGCTGGTGGTATGCTGAGAAGTGCCAGAAAAGGCAAAACACGCATTATAAAAGCAAATTCTACTTTATGGATGAAACCAAATAAAGATTTGATCATTGAAGAAGGTGATATGATCTTTGTGCCGGAAAAATCAGAACTCGATTACTGGCAGCTTACCAAAGACACACTAACTTTGATAAGCCAGGTTGCTACACTTTACGTCATAATTCTAAGATACTAATCAAGGAGAAAGAATGAAAATATTAATAACGGGCGGAGCTGGATTTATCGGCTCTCACCTGGCAGAAAAACTGTTAAAAGAAGGTCATGAAATTTCTGTGATAGACAACCTATCCACAGGAAAATATTCTAATATTATCCATCTGATCAAAAATGAAAAGTTCAATTATGTAATCGATTCGATTTTAAATCGAGATGTTCTGGAAAAACTTATTAAGAATGCCGATCAAATCTATCATTTGGCAGCAGCAGTTGGTGTAAAATACATCATCGATAATCCGCTTCTTTCATTAAGAACGAATATTGTCGGAGCAGAAAACGTTTTGGAATTTGCCAATAAATATAAAAAGAAAGTGTTGATAGCTTCAACTTCTGAAATTTATGGCAAAAGCGATAAAATTCCCTTCAAAGAAGAAGATGACCGGTTGCTTGGCTCGACTCATATTTCCCGCTGGAGCTACAGTTCTGCCAAAGCAATTGATGAATTTCTAGCTCTGGCTTATCATAGAGAAAAGAAGTTACCTGTTGTTATTGTAAGATGCTTCAATACGGTTGGACCACGTCAGACAGGTCAATATGGCATGGTAGTTCCCAAATTTGTCCACAATGCCCTTCTCAATCATCCGATCACAATTTTTGGTGACGGAAAACAATCCCGCTGTTTCTGTGATGTTTGTGACGTAACAGATGGAATGATTAAACTAATGAACACGAAAAAAGCTGAAGGTCAAATATTTAATATTGGTAATGACAAAAGCATCTCAATCGAAGAATTAGCTCAGAAAGTTAAGAAAATGACCAACAGTCGATCTAAAATAGATTATGTAAAATATGAAGATGCTTATGAAGAAGGCTTTGAAGATATGCGTCATCGCAAACCCGATCTTACAAAAGTACAAGAAATGATAGGATACAAGCCAAAATTTTCTCTGGATCAGATTTTACAGAGAATTATCAATTTCTTCGAAGAATAGGATAAATTATGAAAGTACCGCTTCTGGACCTGAATGCTCAATATGAACCGATTCTGAATGATATTCGCGCAGAGATGGAAAAAGTTTTTGCTACTCATGCTTACAAACTGGGACCGCAAGTAAAAGAATTTGAAGCAGAAATGCAGAAATTCTGTAATGCAAAACATGCAGTTGGTTGTGCTTCGGGAACCGATGCTCTTGTTCTGGCTCTTCTCGCTTTAGGAATTGAAGAAGGAGATGAAGTTATAACCACTCCATTCACCTTTTTTGCAACAGCAGGTACGATTTATCGGGTTGGAGCTAAACCGGTTTTTGTAGATGTAAAAGAAGATACTTTCAATATCGATCCCGAAAAAATAGAACCAGCGATAACCTCACAAACAAAAGCAATCGTAGCTGTTCATTTATTCGGTCAACCGGCAGAAATGGATAAGATCATGGCAATTGCCAAAAAACATAATTTAAAAGTTATCGAAGATAATGCTCAGGGAATTGGTGCAAAATTTGATGGCAAAGTTGCCGGAACTATTGGCGATATTGGTACTCTTTCCTTTTTTCCCAGCAAAAATCTGGGAGCAATGGGCGATGGCGGCATGTGTTTGACCAATGATGATGATCTTTCCGATAAACTTTTTCAACTGAGACAGCACGGCGAAAATCCGCAATATTATCATAAATGGGTTGGCTTGAACAGTCGGCTTGATACAATTCAGGCAGCAGTTTTGCTGGTTAAGTTGCGTTCTTTGCAATCATGGTCGGAAGCTCGCCAGAAGAATGCTGAATATTATTACAAATATTTAAATGACATTCCCCAGATAAAACTTCCGGTAGTTCATCCCAAAGCGGAAAGTATTTTCAATCAATTTACCTTAATAGCAGAAAAACGAGATGAATTATTAGAATTTTTAAGAGCAAACGACATCGGTTGTGCTGTTTATTATCCGCTTCCTCTGCATCTTCAGGAATGTTTCTCATATTTAAATCACAAAGAAGGTGATTTTCCAATTACCGAAAAACTAGCGAAGACTGTTATTTCGATTCCTGTGTTCTCAGAGATCACGAAAGAGCAACAGGATTTTGTGATCGAGAAGATCAGAGAATTCTATAGTTAGGAGTGAGCCGATGAATATAATTGTGTGTATAAAACAAGTTCCCGATACAAATGAAATAAAGATCGATCCCGAAACAAATACGCTGATAAGAGAAGGCGTGGAAAGCATAATAAATCCATTTGATCTTTATGCAATTGAAGAAGCGCTGCGGCTAAAAGAAAAACACGGTGGAAAAGTGACAGCGATAAGTATGGGACCTCCTCAGGTAGAAAAAGCTCTGCGAGATTCAGTATCTTTGGGTGTGGACGAAATATTACTTCTTACCGATCGTAAGTTTGCCGGTGCAGACAGCTGGGCTACAAGCCTGGTTTTAGCAGAAGCGATCAGAAAGATAGGAAATTATGATCTGATTTTATTTGGACAGCAAGCAATCGATGGAGATACTGCCCAAGTTGGACCGGGAGTAGCTTCTCATCTGGGAATTACACAAACCGGATTTGTACGGGAAATCGAAGAAATAGCTGAAGGTAAAATGATCGTACAACGCTTGATGGAAGATGGTTACGATCGTATAAAAGTATCACTTCCTGCTGCGTTAACGGTTGTAAAAGATATCAATGTACCAAGACTTCCTTCTTTGCGCGGTAAACGCAATGCCAAAAAAGCTGAACTCAAAACCATGAATGCAGACGATCTGGAGTTAAATGAAAATGACGTTGGCTTGAATGGATCGCCAACTCAGGTAGTAAAAATATTTTCTCCTGAGATGAATAAAGAAGTAGAAAAGCATGACCTTCCTGCTGAAGAACTGGCAGAAATCTTATATAATAAATTAAAAGAATTAGGTAAATAATAATTGAATTAACTTACAAAAAAGCACACGAGAAATGCTTGTGTGCTTTTTAGTTAAATGAGGAAAAATAATGTTACAATTTCCCAATATTGATCCGACGATCCTGAAAATTGGCAGCTTTGAAATCCGCTGGTACGGTGTTTTTTACATTGTCGGATTTATAGTTGCCTACGTTTTCATTCGACGTCATTATTCCCTGAAAAATGTAAAATTGAACAAAGAAGAATATGAAACCCTCTTATTTAATTTGATGTTGGGTGTTATCATCGGCGGAAGATTAGGTTATGTCTTATTTTACAATTTTACCTATTATCTGGAGAATCCTTTGCATATTTTCACGGTTTGGCAAGGCGGAATGTCATTTCATGGTGGAGCGATTGGTGTTATTGTTGCCGGATTATTGTTCTGCAAAAAATATAACAGAAATTTCTATGTTCTGGCAGACCCAGTTATGCCGCTGGTTTCTATCGGCCTCTTTTTTGGCAGGATGGGAAATTTCATCAATGCTGAACTTTATGGAAAACCAACTTCCGTGCCGTGGGCAATGATCTTCCCAAATTCCGACGGCAAACCACGTCACCCATCTCAAATTTATGAAGCTTTGTTGGAAGGCATCCTGCTTTTCATAATTACGAATTTTATGTTCCGCAAAATTAAAAAACCGGGAATTGTTTTCTGGACTTGGATCGGACTTTACGGATTATTCCGTTTTCTGGTGGAATTTGTTCGAGAACCTGATGTTCATTTAGGATATGTGTGGGGATTTATGACTACCGGACAGATCCTCAGTTCGTTTATGATAGTTTCCAGTTTAGTTGCAATTGCCTTATTGATTCGAGAAAAGGAAGATGAAAAAACTGAAGAATAGTTTATTTCTGTTCTTTGTTTTATTTGTTCTTGGATGTTCATTTAACAAATCGATCGACCATCCACAAAAAGAAAAACTACTGATTCAAAATCTGCAGAAATGGCAAAATTTTAAAGCTGATGGCATCATCGAAGCAAATTATAAAAACTTTGTTTTTCGCAAAAACATCCATATAGATAAAGCTCATTCAAATATGAAGATAACTGTTTTTGATTCCGGTATTTTCGGCCTGAAACCGGAACCTTTTATCAGCTTGGAAATTGATTCTCTGATATCTATCAAGTCACAATCTGAACCTGAAAAAAATTATCAGATTGCTGATTTTCCAGGTTTAAATTTTATTTTGGATTCAAATTCTCTGATCCAATATAAAAATGAAATCATCACAAACGAAAAATTGCAACTTTCCAATGGAACAAAAATAACATTTTCTGAGATAATGCAGCTAAAGAAAATTAACATTCCCAGCAATTCCTGGGAAATAGATTTTTTCTATCACGAGGATCTTAGTTCAATAGAAGTTTATGAAAAAAATCAGCTTCTGGCAAAAATTGAAATTGACAGAATAAGACGTGAAGATAAGCAATAATGGTGAATAAATTTTTGGAGTTAAAAAAATGATCGAAAGATATTCACGAGAAGAAATGGCAAAGATCTGGGAATTGCAGAATCGTTTTCAGTGCATGCTGGATGTGGAAATTGCTGCCTGTAAAGCAATGAATGAACTTGGAATGATTCCGGATGATGATCTATTTGAGATCGTAGAAAAAGCCGATTTTGATGTGGAACGAATTGCCGAAATTGAAGCTACAACCAAACATGATGTGATCGCTTTTCTTACAAATATTGCCGAATTTGTGGGCCCGGCTTCACGCTGGATCCATTATGGAATGACTTCTTCCGACGTGCTGGATACTGCTACTTCTCTGCAATTGCGTCAGGCAGGAGAATTGGTAATTCGCGATCTGGAGAAATTCAGCGAAGTGCTGAAAATAAAAGCACGTGAACATAAATATACTCTCTGTATTGGAAGATCTCATGGCATTCATGCCGAGCCGATAACGTTCGGTCTCAAGTTTGCGCTCTGGTTCGATGAAATGCAGAGAAACCTGAAACGTATGGAAAATGCTGTGGAAAATATTTCTGTAGGACAAATTTCTGGAGCTGTGGGAAATTATGCCCATCTTTCGCCGGAAATTGAAAAGATCGCCTGTAAATATTTGGATCTGAAAACTGTGAATATTTCCACTCAGGTTATCCAACGCGATAGAATTTCGGAATTCTTGAACACAATTGCTATCATTGGTTCCACGATTGAAAAAATATCTCTGGAGATTCGCCATTTGCAGCGAACAGAAGTTTTGGAAGCTGAAGAAAATTTCTCCAAAGGTCAGAAAGGATCATCTGCCATGCCTCATAAACGCAATCCAATTGTAACCGAGCAAATGTGCGGTTTAGCACGTCTTTTGCGCAGTAATGCTATGGCAGCTTTGGAAAATAATGCACTCTGGCACGAACGTGATATCAGTCATTCTTCGGTGGAAAGGATCATTCTACCCGATTCCACGATTTTAATGAATTACATGCTGAATAAAATGATCAAACTCATCGATAATCTACTGATCTATCCTGAGAAAATGATGGATAATATAAATCTAACAAATGGATTAGTTTTCTCTCAAGTTTTCCTGTTGGAACTTGCCAAAAAAGGAATTTCCCGCGAAGATGCCTACCAGATGGTGCAGAGAAATGCCATGCAATGCTGGAAAACAAAACAGCCTTTCCAGGAACTTTTACTGGCAGATGATGAAGTAATGGAATATTTCAAAACAGAAGAAATAGATGATATTTTCTCTTTCGACCGATACACGGAGAACGTCGATCACATCTTCAAAAGAGTTGGAATTAATTGATGAATACCCTGAACCCAGTAGAGATCATAAATAAAATCCAAACAGCAAAATACAAGAAAATCGCTTTGCCGATTCTGCTGGTTATTACTTCATTTATAATTAATCACTTTTACCAATTTGAAGAAACCAGGTATATTGCAATTGTGGGACTGATCTGGTATGTTTTTATTTTCATGCAATTCAAAGTAAATAGAGTTGGAAATGTAGAAGAAGATACTATTTGCAGTCCGCTTTCAGGTAAAATAACTGATGTTTCAAAACAACAAATTATCATCACTAAATCCTGGTTTGATTCCAGCGATATTCGTTTTTCCGGTTTGGATGAGAACATTTTATTTTGGGCAAAGAAACCGGTAATTTTGGAAGATAGTGATATTTCCGGCAAATTAATTGGCTACACAATTGGAAGAAATTCCTGCAAAATTGAATTTGACGAAGAATGGGAAACGCTTGTAGAAATTGGGCAGAAAGTGATATCGGGTGATCCTATTTTGAAAAAAAGAGAAAATGATGGCGAATAAATGGAATAAATACAAAATCCTGATCCCAAACAGTTTTACAGCACTAAGTTTAATTTTGGGATTAATTGCTCTGCAGCTAATTTTTGAAGGTGAATTTGAAAAAGCAGCCTGGCTGATTGCCGTTTCAATGGTTTGTGACTTCCTGGATGGTAAAATTGCCCGGATGCTGGATGCTATGAGTAAGTTTGGTGCTACTTTTGATACACTGGCGGATTTTGTCGCTTTTGGAGTCGTGCCGGGATTTCTGGCTTACAAATCTTCTCTTTACCAGATTAAAATTGTAGGTTTCATTGTTGTTGTTTTTTACGTCTTTGCCGGCGGATATCGGCTGGTTCGCTTTACACATTCAAATATAAATCCAACCAAAAAACACCCCTTTATTGGCTTACCAATTCCAGCTGCTGCGGGAACGATTTCATCTTTCATAATTGTAAATTTCTACCTTTGGAATCAAGTAAAATCACCAGATATTTTATTGGCTGTTGTATTCATTTCTGCCATTTTGATGATCAGTAAAATCGAGTATTTACCACTGGATAAAGGGCATAAATTTACCAAAGAAACCAAGCTTTTTATCAGCTTGGGAATTCTCAGTGCGATAGCAGCGTTTTGGTATCCATACATCATTTTTATTGGATGGATAATAATCTATATTTTGTATGGGATTATTCGTCATATTATATTAGCAGCAAAGAAGCAGCAAAAATAAAGAATTAATCACACATCTTTCTGAATTTTAAATCCAACATAAAGCTAAATGCTTATAAATTATACGATTACACGATAACCCAAGTTTCGGCAAAATGCCTCTAAGTTCTTATTTTGCAAGGGCGGCTTTTTTGTTTGGGCACTACATTCTTACTTTCACATCATGATATTTCCGATTAAATTTGAACTTGAGATTTAATTTCTGATATATTTCA
>JAIPJH010000082.1 GCA_021734245.1 Candidatus Cloacimonadota bacterium
CAGTCTTCTTCTGAACTCCAGTCCAGGACTTCTAAATCGTCACGTGCTTATAAATTGCCACGTCTTTTAAGGCGTGGATTAAGGATGATGCTAAATTTGGGTTTTAACCCAATAATAGGGCTAATACCCATTTTTATTTTTTTGAACTTGTGCCCCCGCGATAAATCACGGGGCTATTCAGGAAGCATAAAAAAAACCTGCCAGGCTTTTAAAACCTGGCAGGTTTAAATTTTTTTTCAATAATTCAATAAATTATTCTATCATTCCCAGCACTTTATTTGCTTTGGTGATAAACGATTGCAATTCTTTTCCATTGAATCGTTTTTGCTCCAGAAGTGCTAACTCATGAATGTAATTTACCAGCAGTTCTACTTTTTCCATGTCGCCTTTATCGTAGAATTCAACGATCTTCTGAATTGTTTCATTATCAGGATTCACAGCTAAAGTGTGATTTTTCAGCATATCACTGTTTCCTTTGTTTTCCAGGTAGTTCATTTCCTGGAAACGACGCATGAATTCATTGAACACGATCATGGCAGGAATTTCTTTTGCTTTCAGGTATTTAACTTCGGTTTTAATATCCATGTAAGTTTTTTCCATGATCTCTTTGTAAGCTTCTTCGCCAAGTTTGGTTCGCACTTCAGCAGGAATGTCGTATGGTTTTATGTAAGTATAGTCTTCCTGATTGCGAACGTAAGGACTGATCGCCGAAATTGCCTCGGGATATTTCTTGATGAACTTGGCATAATCATCTTTATGAAAACTGGCTTCAATCTTGTCGTTTAACTGTTTATTGAAGATTTCTGAGATTTTATCGGAAATCGTTCTGTTATGGGCATCTACAACTTCTTTTTTATCGTTATCAACCAGTAGATCATTGATCTCGGAATCGATGCGCACAAACGTGACTTCATTGTTCTTCATTTCCAGATTCTGGAAAAGATGATTGTCCAGAACTGAAGAAGAATAAATAACTTCAATTCCCTGTTCTTTCATCATATTCAAGTAAGAAACCTGAGTATCTTCGCTGGCTGCATAAAAGATCTTTTGGGGTTTATCTTCACTTTTATTTCTATCTCTATATTCCTGGATTGTTACGTAATCACCCTGTGTAGTTTTGAATATCACAAAATCTCGCATAGCTTCATTGAATTTCTCATCAGTAAGCATTCCATACTTGATGAATTGATTGATATCTTCCCAGAATCCTTCGTATTTTTTGCGGTCTTCCTTAAAGATATCTTTCAAACTATCTGCTACTTTCTTGATGATGAATTGAGAAATTTTGCTAACTTGCTGATCTTGCTGCAAAAACGAACGAGAAACATTCAAAGGAATATCAGGAATATCGATGCCACCTTTTAAAAGCAGCAGGAATTCTGGAATTATGCCTTTCAGATCATCAGCTACAAATACATTATTGCAGTATAATTTAACTTTCCCCTGATTCATATCCAGCTGGGTTTTAATCTTCGGAAAATATAGAATTCCTTTCAAATTGAATGGAAAATCTACATTCAGATGAATCCAGAAAAGCGGGTCTTCCCAATCGTGGAAAAGCTGCTTGTAAAATTCTTTGTATTCTTCTTCGGTAACGTCTTTTGGTTTACGAAGCCAAAGAGCTTCTTTCTGATTTACAACTTCTTTATCAAAATTGATTGGATACGGCATAAAGTTGCTGTATTTTTCAATGAGTTCTTTTACTTTAGCTTCTTCCAGATATTGCTGGTTGTCTTTATTCAACTTGATAGTAATTGTTGTTCCGACTTCTTTTCTTTTACCGGTTTCAAGCTTATATTCAGTTTCGCCTTCGCATTCCCAATAAACTGGTTTGGAATTCTTTTTGTAGGAAAGCGTATCGATTGTAACTTTATCGGCTACCATAAAACTGGAATAAAATCCCAGACCGAAATGCCCGATGATGCTGTTTTGCTTATCTTTGAATTTATCTACAAAATCTTCTGCTCCGCTAAATGCGATCTGATTGATGTATTTTTTTACTTCAGAAGCTGTCATACCGATTCCATAATCGATAACCTGAATTGTTTTCTTCTTTTTATTGATCTTAACTTCCACTTTCAGATCTTTTTCAGCCAATTCAGGCTGCAGCATTTTGCGCTTGTTCAAAGCATCAATAGAGTTTGAAATAAGTTCTCTCAGGAAGATGTCGTGCTCGCTGTACAACCACTTTTTAATGATCGGAAATATATTCTCTGTGTGGATAGAAAGTTTACCTTTATTTACGGTTTTCTGTTCTGCCATAATTTTTCTCCTTTCTTACGAATTTATTTTGAAGATAATTTAATTTGGAAGGCAATTTTGTCAAATGGTTTTTAGCACTCTTAATTAAAGATTGCTAATTTTATTATTTATAGCAGATTAATGTCTCGAAATAAAATTGAGCTTCTTTCTAAGAATAACATGCAAGAAGTGTCATATTGAGGTTTCTTTTAGCTTTCATATCAGAAATAACCGTGTATGTTCTTTCAGCTTTACTTCTCGAAAATGCATTTGAGATTCTTCAAAAGATCAACCTTCGTGAGGTTCTTTAGAATGACAGAATTATATTCGTCTTCCTGAGGATTTCAGCAAGGTTTGTTTCTCGTTCACTCTTGAACGAGAAAGAATTTTTTTTACAATCAATCCTGTGATCCTGTCAAAAAAAACATTCGCGAAAATCCCTGTTCATCAGCGGAAAAGAGATTCTTCATACCTGTGTCGGCGAAGTTACACGAAGCCGTAAGATTAACCTTCGTAAGATTCTTCAGAATGACGGTTCTATATTCTGAACTCCAGTCAGGTCTGAAGTCCAGTCCATGAATTCTGAATATTATTCGATCACAAATTCAGCTGTTACTGTTACTTTTATTGTTTTATTCCTGGTAGAAGTCTGATAAATTCCATAACCGGCAACATCGGTGGAATATGGTTCTGTGATTTGGAATACACCAGCGCGAGCTGATTTCATTTTTTTTATTTTACTACTGGTTACACCGATAATTTCTTCTGCTCTTCTTCGTGCATCTTGTGTAGCCTTGGCTAAAAGTTGCTGTTTTATTTCCGGTAATTTGGAAGAAAAATATTCAATATTGGAAAACTCAAAAGTGATTCCCTTTTCCACAAAGCTGGCAGGATTGACAGCTAATTTTTCTATCTCAACAAGATTAGTCGAAATCAGAAAAATCCTTTGACTAATATTATAACCTGTTATTTTTCCATATTCTCCAAATTGGTTATTCACGGTAACAGGATTTACATTAAAATCACTTGTTTCTATATGTAATTCTTTCCAGATCTTCTCGAATTTTATCAATTTTTCATGTATAATATTGTATCCGTTTTCCAATTCGTTTAAACCAACGTTCACCGAAATATTAAAAGTCCATTTTATGATATCGGCTTCAAAATCATTTGTTGCATAACCTACAACTCGAACAGTTTCTTTTTCCATTCTGGCTGCATAAAAAAATGAACCTAAAATAATTGCTGAAATAATCATACTTATCGCCAAAATATGAGCTGTTTTGAAATTCATATATTCTCCTATCCTGTTCTAAAATTATTCTCTTATCATTATCCTTACTTTTTCTTCTCCATCGGTTTCGATAAATGAAACTTTGATAATTTCTTCGCTGGAAGTGGGAACATATTTCCCTAAATAATCAGCTTTCATCGGCATTTCGTGATGTCCACGATCGATAAGAACTGCCAGTTCGATCCTTTTGGGTCGACCATAATCCAACACCGCAGCAATTGCTGAACGAACAGTTCGACCAGTAAAAAGCACATCATCAATTAAAACTATAATTTTATTTTCCACGTCAAAATCAAGCTCAGTTCCTTTCACCACAGGTTTTTCTGCGATCAAAGAAAGGTCATCCCGATAAAGTGAAATATCCAGGATTCCGGTTTCTACTTTGATGTCTTCGATCTCTTCTAAATATTTTGCTAAACGATCTGCCATCGGCACACCACGACTGCGAATTCCGACCAGATAAACACCTTCCATTCCTTCGTTTCTTTCCAATATCTCAAAAGCCATGCGCCGCAAAGTATGCTCAATATTTTTTCCGTCCATTATTTCACTTTTAATTTTCATTATCTCTCCCCATTACTTCTTTTAATTTTTATTTTATATTCTACTCCATTGGAGTTGTCAAATTCTAATTTACTTCCCAGTTGTTTTGCCAGAAGTTCAATCAATCGCAGTCCAATTGTGTTTTCATTTTTTATCTTATCAAATTCAAAAGACTTTCCGTTATTTCCTATTCTCATTTCAATTGAACCATCTTTCATTTTATTCATTTCAATAAAAATCTCACCTTGTTCATTCTTATCGAAAGCATATTTTACGGAATTTGTAACCACTTCATTTATCAATAGACCACAGGGAATTCCGGCTGTTACATTCAATTGAATTTCTTTAATATTAATTTTGGGAGTTATATAAGAAGAATTTTCCTGATAATTTGACAACAGGTATGAAACCAGGCCTTTTGTATAATCTTCAAAATCAATATTTGCCAGATTCGATTCCATGTAGAGCTTTTCGTGAATCAAACTCATTGAATAAATTCTATTCTGGATATTGGAAAGTAAATTCTCGGTTTCTGCATTAATTTCATCTTTTTCCAGCTGCAGGTTAATAATGCTGGAAATTATCTGCATATTGTTTTTTACTCTGTGATGAATCTCGCGCAGCATTACAACTTTTTCAGCCAGAGAATCTTTGATCATTTGTTCTGCTTTTTCGCGTATTTGAACTTGTTGCTGAAGATCAATATTTATCCGTTCCAATTCCTGAGTACGTTCTCTTACCTTTGCTTCCAGATCGGTTTTAATTTTAGATAAAATCTTCTCTTTGTAGTGTTTTCGTAGAATTAGATCGATCAGATAGATCAATATCAGCAATGAAACCAGAATTATCAGGTATGAACGCAATTTCGCCAGATTTTCTTTTTCAGATCTCAACATCAAAATCACATTATCTCGTTGTAATAATTCATTCTGACGCTGCTGTTCACGCAGATTGTACTTGGTTTCCAATTCTGCTATTTTATCCTGCATCGATTGAGTGAATATACTGTCTTGAAAAGATGAATATTTTCTTTCATTCAGCAAAGCTAAGCTAAATTTGTTCTGTTTCTCATATAATCTGGAATAAAGATAATGATTATCTCGAATGATCTCAACGAATTTATTTTTTTGGGCTAACCGCATGCTTTCATCAATGTATTCTTTTGCTTTTGTAAGATTGCCAATTTCCAAATAAATACTTCCTACATTTTTAGCAGAATTGGCGATTCCATATATATCGTTTACCTGTTTTTTCATTTGATAAGATTCTATATAATATTGCAGACACGTATTCCAATCTTTCTGAAGATCATACACATAGCCGATATTGTTAAGTTCCTGTGCAATCATGTTAAGGTCGTTCTTTTCCCTACTTAGCTTCAAAGCTAGCTGATGATATTCCAAACTCTTTTTGTATTGCTGCATCTGGTTGTAGGCAATTCCTATGCTGCTATAAATATTTTGATCTTCGTTACCGTATGTATCATTTATGCTTTTTGCTTTGAATAAATACTCCAGTGCTCTTTCAAAATCTTTTGTTTTTAATAATGTAGTTCCTATATTTGTAAGGGTGTTAGCAATATTCAGCTGATCATTTTCATCTTCCATGTCGGCAAGTTCTTGTTTTATTTCTAAAGCATTATACAAATTTTGGAGTGCTAAATCAAGGTTGCCAAGTCGGGTAAGTACTTTTGTGGAATTTGAATAAACTCTTGCAATATCTTTTTTTGCATCTATTTTTTTATAAATTTCGATAGCTTGATCCATATAATCTTTGGCTGAAATAAAATCATCTGTTCTTATATTACAATTTGCCATAAATTCTAAGCTGAGACCAAGATACCTTAACTCACCGGATATTTCATAGAAGAGTTTAGCTTTTTCGAAATTCTCGAATGCTTTATCGATCTCGCGTATTAAATAATAGGTATAACCAATTCTGTAATAACTTTTGGCAATTCCGGAATTGTATTTTAGTTCTTTGCCAAGTTCAAGTGCCTGTTGGGCATGTTGCAACGACTTTTCTACATCGGAAGCTCTGTAATTATAGGAAAGTTTATTCAAGATATCAACTTTGTTTTTACCTTTAGCGGTTTGCAGTACAGATATCAGGCTGTCAGGTTTTTCAGCAATCAATAGAAACACCATACAACTTAATAAAAAAAAGCAAAATAATCGCTTCATAGATCCCCCAAATGACATATTCAAATCAATCCTGCTTATTTCTTCAGTTCTTCAAAAATGAATATAAAATTAACTCCGCCATTTCTTTCCAGCTGAAATTCTGCATGAAGTTGTTTGTGAAGAATATCTACCAGCTGCAAGCCAAAAGATTCAGCATTTTCCAAGCTGAAATCTGCTGGAAAATCTTTACCATCGTTACCAATTTCCAGTTTAAATTTTATGTTGTCAATCTTATTGAATTTTAAGAAAATATTTCCGCCATTTTCGTCGAAAGCATGTTTCAAGGAATTTGTGATAAGCTCATTAGCAATCAGGCCGCAGGGAATTGCAGAACTTATCTTCAGTTCAATATCATCACAATCGATGGAATATTTTATGTTGGGAGAATGCTCGTGATATGAAATGAATATCTGTTTCAACAAACTGTAGAAATAATCTTTGGCGCTTATACGGGCAAGATCGCTCGACCGATATAATTTTTCATGAACCAACGACATGGATTTTACTCGATTCTGGCTGTTTTTAAATACTTCCAGGGCGTTTTCTTTGTTGATGTGCCTCGACTGCAGTTTTAGCATACTGGAAATTATCTGCATATTGTTTTTAACGCGATGGTAGATTTCCTGCAGCATTACTTCTTTCTCTCGCAAAGAATCTATTATTTTCTCTTCCGCTTTTCTCAGCTCGGTAATATCTGAAAAAATCGATACAGATCCATTAAATTTATCATCCATAAAAAGTGGACTGGAAGATATTTTCAGCAATCTTTTTTCTCCGTCTTTGCGGATATTCCAATTTTCATATTTTGTGCTTATGCCTTTTTGCCGTTGTTTATATTGTTCCATTAATTTTTTTTCTGCTTCCGGAGTGAGGATTTTTTTTACATTCATTCCAACCAACTCGTCTTTGGAATATCCGAAAATCTTGGTAGCAGCATTATTTACAAATATAAAATTGTGATCCTTATCGACAATTGCCATGCCTTCTTCGATCGATTCTACCAGATTTCGATAACGTTCTTCACTATCCACCAGTTTTTGCAGAGATTCTTTTTTTTCCGTGATATTTCTTCCTACAAAAAGCACTTTTGTTTCATCGATGGGTGACAATCTTGCGTCGAACCAGTATTTCTCATTTTTTATCGGCAATTGATAATCAAACAAGATCATTTCCTGCTTATCAAAACATTCTTTTACTTTCGCTAAGAAAATATCTGCCTGTTCTTTTGGGAATACATCATGTAATCTTTTCCCTTCTACTTCTTTTGCCGGTTTATACATCAGTTCCGGATTGGTTGGAGCTATAGAAACGTATGTTCCAATTCTATCCATGGTAAAAATAACATCATCCATCGCTGCGAATAGAGCTCTCAATTGTGCTTCCGATTCTGCCAGTTTATGATGAGCAATATTTCTTTCGGTAACATCCAGGGAAGTTCCCAAAACCAGAAATTCACCACCGATTGTAATCCTGACGCTGGAAGTTTCTGTCCATCTTACTTCGCCGGATTTTGTAATGATCCGAAATTCTAAACCAGTTGCTAGTTTTTTACCTTTTATTTTGGCTAATCCCCTTTTGAAAACTTCCTCTCGATCGGCGGGATGAACCAGATCGTAAAAATTCATTTGCAGCAGTTCTTTTTCGGAATATCCGGTAGTATCGCTTGTAGCTTTATTAATATAAGTAAATCTGCCAGTTGTATTGTAAGTGAAGACAGCCACTTTAATATTTTCGGTTAAGGAGCGGTATTTTAATTCACTTTGCTGCAGCTTTTCCTGATATTCCTGTTTTAATTTGCTATCTTTGATCTTCTCATAATACAGATTCAGCAGAAAAACAACCACGAAAACTCCAAATACAACAACATAAATCAGATAATTTCTGGTTTGCTTATTGTGTTCTGCCTCCTGTTTCAGAAGTTCAATTTCTTTCATTTTTTGGGCTGTTTCATATTGGATGTTCAGCTCTGTCAATTTCTGAGCATTGAGTTCATTCTGTAGCGAGTCTGAAAGAGTTTTGTAATCTTTGAAATATTCCAGCGATTTTTGATATTTACCCAAACTCTGGTAATATTGGGAATAAGCTTCATAATTTTCAGAGAGCAACTCTTTCAGATTATTTTCGAGGGCAGTTTTCTGACTTTCCTGAAGATGCTTTTCTGCCTGAGTGAACTTTTTCTGTTTTATCAAGATCTTTGCCATCTGTATTTCAGCACTGCATACACCATAAATATTTTGTAGATTCTGGTGCAGATGCAGCGATTCATTGATGAAGAAGAGAGCTTTATTGTATTCATTCATCAAATAGTAGAGATTTGCTAAATTTCCGTAGGTTATAGCCATATCGTAGCGGTCATTATTCTTCTGCATGATCTCCAGAGACAGATCATAATATTTTATGGAATTTTCATAATCATGCATGGCTTGATAAACCAGAGCAATATTCTGATAGGTGGATGCCAGGTGATTTGGATTTTCCATCTGCAATTTCAGATCTATGGAATCCTGATAATATTTCAACGCTTTTTCATATTGCTGCAAATACAGATAAACATTGCCGATATTATTCAAAACACTGGCAATTCCCTGTGTATAATCCAGTTCGCGATACAATTCCAGAGCCTGCAGATTGTTATTCAGAGATTCATCATAATGCCGCATATTCTGATTTACTACAGCAATATTGATCAGAGCACTTGCTTCTAATTCTTTATCTTCAAGGCTGACAGCAATATCCAGTGACTCATTATACATTTCCAATGCTTTTGTGTAATTGCCTTTATATTCGTAAGCCACGCCAATGTAAGATAGAAAACGGGCTTTACTGTTTTTCTTTTCAAGTTTTTCTGCGAGCCGGATTGCCTGATATCCATAATCGATGCTTTTTGTAGGATCTATGTGAAGATATTCCATGATCAAATCACTCAGAATATTCAATTTATCTTTATTCGAACTGGCAGAAAGTGCAGATTGCAGACTATCAATTGTGGCTGTATCGCGTTGACAAAACAATGAAACAGCCAATAAAATGCCGACTGCTATTAAAATTTTTTTCATAAAAATCCTAATTTCTTTTTTTTAATGTTAGAATGATTTATTAATCATATTGTCAATATTAAATAATTCAACGTAGCGAATCAAAAATTTTTTCAGCGGTTTTTTTCCCTAATCCTTTGATATTCATCAAATCCTGAAGAGAGGCTTTGGCAATGTTTTCTACCGATCCGAACTCTTTTAATAACAGGAACTTCGTCTTATCTCCCACTCCAGTAATTTTGTCCAATTCACTTTGCAAAGTGCGTTTGCTCCTTTTTTTGCGATGAAATGTGATGGCAAAGCGATGTGCTTCATCTCGCAGATTTACCAACACCCTTAATGCGGAAGAAGATCTGGGCAGAATCACCGAATCCGATCTACCGGGCAGAAAAACTTCCTCCAATCTTTTGGCCAGCGAGATCATTTCGATATCCGGCAAATTGTTTTCCTGCAAGATCTGGTAGGCAGAGCTTAGTTGACCTTTTCCGCCATCAATCACGATGAGATCAGGTTTTTCCTGCTCCTCAATTTTATTCAGATAACGCTTCAAAGTTTCTGCCAGGCTGGCAAAATCATCCTGCCCTTTTACTGTTTTAATAATATAATGACGGTAGTTTTTTTTCTTTGGTTTGCCATTCTCAAAAAAGACAAGTGACGAAACCGTATCTGTTCCCTGTATCGTAGAGATATCCAGGCAGATCATTTTACGAGGAAGTTTTTTCAAGCCAAGTTTATCTTTCAATTCTTTGATCGGAAAGATCGTACGATTGCTTTTTCGCAGATATTTCAATTTCTGTTCTTCCACCTGGTTGAAAGCATTATCACGAGCAATAATGATGATAGATTTTTTTTCTCCTCTCTGGGGAATTATCAGTTTATTTTTCAGCCATTTATTCAGTATTTCATATTCCTGCGGTTTTGTTTGAACAAGAATTCGATGCGGTAGAGTATCCATTTTTTCGGCATAATATTGAAGCAGAAAAGCACTCAATATCTGCGAGATATTCCTGCCTTCCACGTTGTCCATATTATAAATTTCTTTATTCAATAATTTACCAGATAGAACTTTTAAAACTGCAACGGCAGCTTTTTTATCTTCTTTGTAAAGTCCGATCACATCACGATTTTTCTGATCGGTAAAAAACAGATTTCGACTGCTGTTCACCTTTTGAATATCAGATATTTTATCACGCGTTTGGGCTGCTTTTTCAAATTCCAGTTTTTCGCCGTATTCTTTCATCTGTTTCATCAGCTCATCAATTACATCTTGATTTCTACCATTCAAAAAATTAACCGCATTATTTATGATTTTCTGATATTCAGTTTTACTGATCTTTCCAACACAAGGACCGGGACATTTTCCCATTTGAAAATTTACACACGCTCTTTTATACAGCTTTCCGCCTTCCATTATTGTGCGTCCGCAAGTTCGCAGCGGAAATATCCACTCCATCAATCTCAGCGTTTTTCTTATTGCTCGGGAGTCGGTGTAAGGTCCAAAATATTTTGAGCCGTCTTTTACTAAATTTCTGGTAACAAAAATACGCGGAAAATCTTCTTTGGAAGTTATTTTGATGAACGGATACTGCTTATCATCTTTCAAGTTTATATTGTATTTGGGTCGGTATTTTTTTATCAGGTTTGCTTCTAAAACCAGAGCTTGTTCTTCGGTCTTGGTCAGGATGTAATCTATATCGACAATTTTGGTAACCAATTCCTGGGTTTTCGCATCGACTGGAGTTCCGCTGAAATATGATCGAACTCGATTTTTAAGCACTTTTGCTTTCCCAACATAGATCACTTTTTCTTTGGCATTTTTCATCAGGTAAACGCCAGCAGAATCGGGTAAAAGAGTGAGTTTTTGTTTTATCTTGTCGGAAACTTGCGGCATGTTATTTTTTTAGCAGCTTTCTTTTAATTCGAGCTTTTATCTGCTTACTGTAACGCACGTTCAGAAGATCGCTGCCAACTAACATGATTACTAAACTAATAATAGAAAGTAGGATGAGCTTAACTATCAATTCCAGCACGTTTGAAGCAATAAGAAAATAATTTGCCACAAATAGAACTGCGTAAATGATTAATGATATAAAAAACAATTTCCATATCTCTTTTCCCACTTTGGGAAAATGAATTAAACCAATCTTTTTTCGCATCAGATCTTTAAGCATTATAAATTGAACAGCAGCCGATACCGATGTTGCCAAAGCCAAACCGGCATGTTCCAGAAATTGCATAAAAATTATATTAAGAATTATGTTAATCAAAACAATAACAGCAGAAACTTTAACAGGTGTTTTGGTATCTTTATTCGCATAAAAAACTGGGATTATCAGACGATTCATGCTGTAAAAGAAAATTCCCAGAGAATAAAAAAGAAGTGCACTGTAAGTCATTTCCAGGGAATGCAGATTGAATTGACCACGCATAAACAACAATCTGATGAGATCCTTCCCCAATCCAGCAATTATTGCCGTAACTGGCAACATGATAAAACTTAAAGAAACTACAGAAAACTTGAGACTATCATACAATCCCTGCCAATCTTGTTTAGCCACATAACGAGAAAAAAGAGGTAGAACCGCCACACCAGCTGCTATTCCAAAAATTCCCATAGGAAGCTGCATCAGCCGATTTCCATAACCAAGAGCTGCTATACTTCCAGTTACCAGAAGTGATGCTAAGATCATATCAGCGATAAGATTGATCTGGCGAACAGCAATTCCAATGGCTCCAGGAATCAATCTTTGCCAGACATCTTTCAATGCTTCATTTTGTCTTCTCAAATTTAGTTTTAAGGAATATCCTAATTTTTTTAGAAGTGGAAAATTGATGATCGTCTGCAATATTCCACCAATCAGCACTCCAAATGACCAGACAAAAACTTTTTCCTGCATTGTTGAAGTATCATTAATGAGAACAAAAAAACCTAAACAACCGATCATTCCGAGATTTAAAAAGGCGGAGGAAAGACCCGGAATAAAGAAAATATCATGCGAGTTTAAGATAGAAATAAGAGTGGATGAAAGCCCGATCAGAAAAAGATACGGAAATAGAATTCGAGTTAATTTTACGGTTAGTTGTTGAGTTTCAGCATCCAACCCAGGCGCGATGACCTTTACCAGGATCGGAGCCAGTAGAATTCCCATAATGCACAAAATAACCAGGAAAGCTGTAAGAAGTGATAACACATTTAAAGCAAATTTAATCTGAAATTCTCGGCTTTTATTCACTCCCATTTCTGTATAAATCGGTACAAAAGCAGCAGAAAGGGCTCCTTCTCCAAAAAGCCTGCGTAGAAAATTGGGAATTTGAAAAGCAACTCGGAAAGCATCTGCAACTGCAGAAGTTCCGAAAAATCCTGTCATCATGATGTCGCGGATCAATCCCAAAATACGACTGATAAAAACAGCCAATGACATCGAACCTGCATTTTTTGCTAATTTCCTATTACTCATCTCTCCTCACATCTTTTGAACTAAATTTGAATTATACTGTACGATTGTAAACAGAATTGTTAGAAATTTATTTTTTTGTGATTTACCTACCTCTATGTTTTCTTTTTTTTTCGCGTAGTTTCATTTGACATCGAAACCTTTCCAATTAGTTTGTCTTTCGCAGATCATAAAAGCTTCATAGATGGGGGTGTCCTGGTTTCGACAGGGATAAAGGGGATTGCTGATGCATGCCGAGGAGATTACCTACTCGCTAAAAAGGTGATATCAAACTTAAACGCAAACGATAACTTTGCACTAGCAGCTTAGTTCTGCTACGGTCCTGAAAAGTTTTGCCGTCAGGCTTTCAGAAGACCGCCATAAATAACGGCTATAAATGGCAGATGTCTGTAATGTCGTTCGAAAACAAACAGGCTGGTTGAAAAGATGGGTTTGATTGTTTTCCTGCTTTTCGACGAGATCAAAAACAACTAAGCATGTAGGTTCGGCTTTTGACTTATCTTTGGACGCGGGTTCGATTCCCGCCACCTCCACCAGTCTTCGCATGAAGCGGAGCGGAAAGAGAAGACTGACGCGCCGTAATGGAATGAAGGCGATCTGAAAATCCATAGAATAATGATGAACCCGCTCCAAGACTACGACTCGGCAGGCCAAATATGCAGGAATGGTATTATGTCTACATTTTAGAATCAGTTCTTCAACCTGGAAATTATTATACCGGACAAACCAGTAACCTAACATCAAGATTAGCCAAACATAATGAAGGCGGTTGTCCTCATACTGCAAAATTGCGACCATGGCGTATCAAGAATTTCTTTGCTTTCGATTCCAAACAGAAAGCCATTTCTTTTGAGAAATATTTGAAATCAGGTTCCGGCAGAGAATTTGCCAGAAGACATTTCTGAGCGGAGCGGAAAACTTCACGCTTCATACTCTACGCCCAGACCGACACAAATTATAAATTTCTTGCTTTTTATTTCTTCCTTGCAAATTTCGTAATTGTATTTTTATTAAAATTTAAAAAAAGAAAATATGTGCCTGCCAGACACCAGATGGTATCACACACAAGAAGTTACAGCTTGATGAAGAGAAAAAGAGAATTCTTCTGAGACCGCTTAATCAGGAATATGATGTTATTGTTTTAGAAGAATACGAGCTTGAGACATTCAGGATACTCGGTGAGATGGCTTTATTGTTTAGGGTGGTTTGATTTATGATTGTTAAACATTTAAATTTCAATAGTAGCGTTTTAACTATATTTGATTTAGTAGGTGATGATGAAACTGCACTTACAAAAGCCCTTGCTTTTATATTCAGTAAGGATCGCAATGTTTTATTCAAATTTTTAAGAGCTATCGGAATCCGCATTTCTAATACAGAGAATAACTTCAAGAACACACTGATTCAAATTGAAAATAAAAGGGATGAAGGTCGTACAGATCTTGAAATAAGTAATGCCAATATATTTCACCTTATTATCGAAGCAAAAGTAAGAAAAAATAAAGTAACAAAACAACAATCTCAGTATCTGACAGCTTTTGATGATAAATGTAAACAGAATGTATTCTGTATTCTATCTCATTATAGAGATTCAAATATTGAGCTAAATGAAAATGTGAGAATTATAAATTTAAGTTGGATAGACATTATTAATATTTTAGATTGCAAAGATTTTCAGGATAATAAGTTATTAATGGATTTTATGAGGTATGCTATGAAAAAATATAAACTCAATGAACAAAAAGAAATCTTAGTTCAAGATCTTTCAAAAGAGTCAGAAATAAAAAGGTTCAAAGAATACCATGTTTATAGAAGAGATGTTACATATGGAACACCGTTATATTTTGCTCCGTATTTTACACGAAAAGCTCTACAAGAAGAAGGAGAGGGTATTTCATATCTTTCAAAAGTTGTGGGAGTTTTAACTCTAAGTCCTACAGATGTTGATAAATTTAGAGATGATATCACTGCTGTCCAGTTAAAGACAGTATGAAATCGTGAAGACGCAGATTATAAGTGGGTAAAATGGCATAAAAAATATTTTTCGATTTGAAATCGTAAATTCATTTTTCACCTTGCTCCATGGAGGTGGAAAATGAAT
>JAIPJH010000083.1 GCA_021734245.1 Candidatus Cloacimonadota bacterium
GTCCAGCCAGGTAGCAGCATGGACAAAAGCAAGAAACAAAAAAGAATGCTCTATAAACTGGCAGTTTACCACCCAAGATTCACGAGTTAAATTGAAACGTCTCTATCCGACAATCGATGATTGACGGGTCACTAGTAAAAAAATAAACTTTCCGAAAGCTACTGAAGAATTTTTATGAGAAGCTTTCGTAAAGTAGCTATTCTAATCCCTCTGCACCTCTTCCACTTCGTTATACCATTTCATTTTTTCACCGATCAAATTTCGCAAACTCCAGGAAATAGTTTTTCTTTTATTTTGGATCGCATCGATGATCGTGTTTATTCTTTCATCCACTATTTTGGCATCATCTTCTTCCAGATAGCTTGCAGAAAAATCCAGAACTTTATCCAGATTGATCGTAGCAGTTTTCCACCAGCCCCAGTTTTTGGCGCAGATCTTTGCCAGATGTTCGATATTGATGGAATCTTTTTGAGGTTGGTGTGAAATAGGAAATTTGCGGATCAGCAGCATAACATCGACCAGATCTTTTTTGTTGATTTCCACGATCTGCAATTTTTCCAGCAGAAGATCGATCAGGCTGATGGTTGGATAATCCAGTTCCAATCGCTTTTTAAAATTGATGGGATGGCAGAAACGTAGTTTATCGATAAAAATATCGGAATGAATATCTTCTTTGGGGTGATAAAAAATGCGGCGCTTATCACCAAATAACCGAAGTACGTTTTGATTTTCCGTCCAACCCAGACTGAAAAACATATCTTGAACTCGTGTGATGTGTTTGCTGTAGGTAACGAAATCCACATCGGTAAGATAGCGCTGATTTTGGTATTGGATATGCTTGTATTCCGGCGCTTTGATGCGGAAGGCGATCGAACCGATCACACGCATTGTCACATTAAATTCAACCGCTTTTTCCATCAATTCATCTAAAATCGTCATGAATTTTTCTTCCTGTTTCTGCAGGATTTCTTCAGTTAAATCTGCACCTTCGGGAACAAATGGAATTGCCATTATCCCTCCACTTTCCAATAATTATTGATCGTTTTATCTTCAATCTCGATGATGTATCCGCGTAGAATTCCTTCGCCGTATTCCGAGCCGGGGTTTACAACCGGAGTGTTGCCAATTTTATCGTGACCGTAAGATTCATGAATATGACCATGCAAGCCGATCAGCGGCTGATACTTTTCAATTGCTTTATAAACGGATTTGCTTCCCACATGCACGAAATTTACCTGACCGGCAACGGTTACCGGTTTTTTATTGGCATCCAGTTCCGGTGCCAGATCGAGCATTGTTCCATGTGGTGGTGGATGAAAATTGAAGATCGATTTGGCAGGATCTTCCAGTTTCTTTACCAGTTTCTTAATCCTTTTAGCCAGAGCTTTTTCTTTTTCTTCTCGTGGTGTATCCCAGGGCGTGGGATTTACATAATCGAGGCTGATCATGGGAATTCCCAACACGTTCACCACATCATCCAAACACCAGATAATACCTTTATCGGTGTAGGATCGGATGACATCATCGATTTCCCAGTCATCATCATTTCCGGGCATCACGATCACATCAACTTTGCTGATATCGATTTTTTGCAGGAGAAGCTCGATCCACTGCGCCATGCGATCTTTTATCATCTGCATCATCAGTTTTTCTACTTGTGCAGGATCATTTTGCAGTTCTTTTACTCTGTCTTCATCGCAGCGCAAAGTATAAGCTCCGGCATCTTGGATACGTTTCTCCATTTCATCGGTTTCTTTGTCGGTTTTCAATTTCCAGTTTTTTCCGAAATAGAAAGCATTCCGAAAACCTTTTTTTTTGTTTTCTATGATTGGAACCAGAGATTTTCCGGTCAGATCTCCGCATAAAAGCAAAGCATCCACATCATACATATCAGGAACTTTAAGCCATTTTCGCCAAACGCTGTTGGCTCCGTGCACGTCTACAGAAAAGAATAATTTCTTCAAGTTATCTCCTTTTTATTCAGGTGGTATTTGAGAATAAATTTTGCTGGTATCGATTCCTTCTTTTTTGTTTTTATTCTGCTGAATCAGATAGACAATCAATCCTGCCAGCATTACTCCGATGAGAGTCAGCATAATCGGAATATTGAAATTTTCCATGGAAAGATAGAGGAAGAACCAGCCGGCTACAAACGTAAAACCGCCCAGAATTGTCATTACAGGAATTCCAAAAATTTCCCATTTCACCGGTGATCTGTCGTAAATTTCCGGTTTATGATAGGGAAGCAGCATCGCACTCAAACCAAAACACCAGAAAATAAAGAAAGAAGTGAAAAGTAAGATCGATAGAATTATTTTTACGGAAAGCATCATGATGAGCACTCCCAAAATGCAGAAGAATGCGTTTAAATGAACTGCATTCGTGGGAGATCCTGTTCTTCGGTTTACATTGGAAAGTGCTTTGGGAAAGGATTTATCCATCGCCAGCGCAAATGCCAGACGCGAATTTGCCAGAAATCCCGGTAAGATGGAATTGGCAAACCAGAGCGCAATTGTGATGGCAACAATCAATCCAAACCAGACGTTTCTGGCAATTGCCATAAAATAGAAGGGAACGGAAGGCTGCACCAAACTTCCCATCAGTGCTTTCAAGGTTTCGGGATGATTGTCATACAGGAAATCATAACAACCGATAAATTTACCGAAAGCACTGTAAACAGCCCAGACGATGATCATATAAAAAAGACCAACAAAAACGGTTCCGATCATAAATCCTCGAACCATGCTGGTTTTTGGTGTTTTAATCTCCCCACCGGCATAATTGATGATCGTGATACTCTGATACGCCCAGATCACCACGATAAGAGCGCTGATCGTTTTTCCAAATGAAAAGGCCTGCTGCTGCCAGCCCAGAGCTTCCGCTTTGGCAATTATATTTTGAAAAACTCCGGCTCCCCAGGTGTTGTTGAACATCGTAGCTACGTTTTCCATTCCACCGGAAGAGAAGAACCAGATAATCGAAATGATCGTTCCAATAAGCGGAATAAAAAAAGCAATCCGCATGATATTCTTTACTTTACGAATACCTGTGTAAGCAATATACCAGAATAAAATTACCCAGATAAATCCACCGATCGTTTGCCAGGTGGTGGTCTGCATCGCAGCTCCCAGATTTGCCAGCCAGTTAATTCCGCTGCTCAGAGCTGCCGTGGAAAAAGCCGAACCCATCAAACCAACCACCAGATAACCTAAAACACCACTGGAAATTCCATAACCGATAAAAAGCAGCCAAGCACTGATGAACCCCATGGTCGGTCCCAACACTCTGCTAACGCCAATGTATAATCCGCCGGAACGTGGCATCGTGGCAGAATTTATCGCTACCAATAAAGTTATCGGCAAAAAGATTATCAAACCAAATAAGAATGCTAACGGCAGGTTTGCACCGGGAAAATCGGCAGCAGTGGAAACAGAATAGAACATTACTCCTGATGCTGCCGGACCGGCAACAACAAAAATGAATACATCCAGCCAGGATAGTTCGCGAACCAATCCTGAAGCACGTCTGTTAAAAATTACTCCTTCGGGCATAATGACTCCTTTTTTCTATTATTTTCTTCGGCAATTTTCGTTTTCGATTTGGTTACAAATTTGATTTTATTTATTAAATTTTCACAGATTGTTTCGGGATTGGATACAGTGATTTCTGATTTGGTGGAAAACAACTTAATCTTTTCATAAATCATAACATACATGATTTTGCTTCTTTCAAAAAAGGGGTGTCAAGAGAATTTTCCAGAAACAAAAAAAGTTGCCAGTAAAATAAAAAAAAGGGGATCGAAATTCGATCCCCAGTACTTTATAATAATTTTAATGATTAACTTTTAAAAATCTTCTCCATCGATTTGATAGAACCCAGCATTGCAGAAGCTTCGTAGGGAACAACAACTGTTTTATCCTGATTCTGTACAATTTCATTAAATGCTTTTATATATTTTACAGCTAAAAGATATTGCGCCGGATCAGTGCCGGTTTTTTCCACTGCTTCCGCTACTTTCAGGATGGCTCTACCTTCGGCCTCCGCTACCAGATATTTGGCTTTGGCTTCACCTTCGGCACGGGCAATCTGAGCTTCTTTTTCGCCTTCGGCTACCAGAATATTCGATCGTTTTTCTCCTTCGGCTACCAGGATTTTGGCGCGTCTGTCACGTTCGGCACGCATCTGTTTCTCCATCGCCATTTTGATTTCCTGGGGCGGATTGATATCCTGCAATTCTACCCGATTTACTTTTACACCCCATTTATCGGTGGCTTCATCCAGAATATCGCGCAGTTTGCTGTTAATCGTATCGCGGGAAGTTAGAGTTTTATCCAGATCCAATTCACCGATCACGTTACGCAAAGTAGTTTGTGTGAGCTTTTCAATTGCCTGCGGCAGGTTGGCAATTTCATAAACTGCTTTTTTGGGATCGGTAACCTGAAAATAGAGCAGTGCATCAATTTCGATGGAAACATTATCGGCTGTGATCACATTTTGCCGCGGGAAATCATAAACTGTTTCCCGCAGATCTATACGGTATTCGTTTTTTATCTGGATTATTCTGTTTCCCTTAAAATCGGTTTTGGTATAACGCCAGCTGATTTGTCTTGTTTTATCAAAAATCGGCCAGATAATATGCAGTCCGCTATCCAGAGTTGTCTTGTATCTTCCCAGTCTTTCGATAATTATAACTTCTGCCTGTTTTACGATCACCAAGCCTTTGGAAAGAAGTATGATTACAAATAAAGCGATTATTAAGTATAAAAATGTCATTTTTCCTCCACTACTTATCTATTTGTTCCGGAACTACGATCAGCTTATTACCATCAATTTTTTTGATAAAAATTTTTTTGTTTTTTTCGATTTTAATTCCATCTTTAGAAACAGCTGACCATTCTTCTCCACCAATTTTTACATATCCTCTTCCGTCTGCAGGAATTGTTTTTACGACTGTTCCGATCTTTCCTTTGAGCGCATCAACATTGGTAGGTTCATCAGGACCTTCCAAAAATTTCTTACTCCATTTCCTGGTAGAAATAAAAATAATGAAAGTAACAACTGCAAAAATCAGGATTTGCAAAGGAAAATTAGTTACGATCTTAGATAACAAACCGGTAACGATAGCTCCGGCACCAATACTCATGAAAAGAAAACCAGGCGTGAAAATTTCGATGATTATACAGATGACGCCAATTGCAATCCAAACGATCAAAGGGTTCATTTAAACCTCCTGAATTTGATCTGATTATTTTTCTTTGGAAACTTCTTCTCTACGTTTACCATCCTTGTCTTTATAAATTCTTTTTACTTTTCTTCCATAAGAACTTTTATAATCACCGTATTTATATGTCGAAGAACTGCCACTTCCTCGACTGGTGCGAATTCCCATGGCAGACATCAAATTTGTTATTGCAACTGTAAGAAGATACAACAACACAAAACATAATATCAGGAATAGCATTGTTAAAATAGTTACATAAACAAATTTCCAGATTACTTTTTTTGGTGAAACAGAGCTGGCAGTTTGATTGATAGAAGAAATATATAGAATATCATGATCGACTAATCTTTCCTGCATTGCCACAAAACTATTTAAACTATCTATTTTGGATTGTGCTCTCTCCAAATCTGCTTGAAATTTTGCTAGGCTGAGAGGAGAACTGGTTTTATTAATAAGATCCTGCAATCTGTTTTTTGTAATTTTATAATTTTCCAGATTTTCTTTCACATTTGTATCAACACCCACACCTGTTGATGATTTTATATGTTCCGATTCCAATCCTGGAAGTTGTCGTAGTTTTTTTATCTCATTTTCAATCTTCTGATTTGGAACTTCCAGAATAAAAAGCTGATAATTCTTTTTAGAATCAGAATATTTTGTTGTTACCCCATCCATAAATGTAAGTTCATTGATCAGGTTTCTAATTTGAGTATCATCTTTACTACGGAATTGCATCGTTATTTTTCTTTGATTTTTGGCATTTTCAAAAAGTTTATCTGCTTCTTTTGTATCTACAGTTGTCTGTTTCGGCAAAAAAATTCTCGTAATATGTGAGCTTTTGTAACCTACATAAATCGAAACTAAAAAGATAAATAATACAATAATAAGTTTTGTTTCTTTCCTTAAATGAATTTTCATTCTATTCTCCTTAACCCTTTTTTAATAATTCATCGGCATGCTGCAAAGCAAGTTCGCTTTCCGAGCCAGACAGCATCCTGGCTATTTCCGTTCTTCTTTGTTTTTCCGTCAACCTATAAACTTCAACTTCAGAAGTTTTTTTACCGCTGATCTTTCGAATAGCAAAATGACGATCTGCATAAGCAGCAATTTGCGGTAGATGAGAAATACATAAAACTTGATGGAATTTTCCGATATTATGAATGAATTCCGCCAGTAATTCCGAGGTTTTTCCACCGATACCGGAATCGATCTCATCAAAAATTATGGTGCGGCTATCCAGTTTATTGGAAAGTACTTTCTTAATCGTCAGTAAAAAACGGGAAAGTTCACCGCCAGATGCTGCAATTCTGAGCGGCTGCCTTTTGATTCCCTTGTTCGCACTGAAATAATAATCCACTTCATCTTTGCCGTTATAATTTAAGCCTGTCAAGATTTCATTATCTTCTAATTTAGCTGTTAGATCTTGGAATTTTATCTCGATACTGGCATCGGGAATTGCCAATTTCTTTATATTTTCAATCAGTTCTTCTTCAAATCTTTTGGCAGTTTTTTTCCTTTTTCGGGAAAGCTCTTCAGCTTCTTTCAGGATAGCTATTTTATCAGATTCAATTTCTTTTTTCAACTGAAATATACGATCCTTACCAGAAGAAAAACTGGCTATTTCATTTTCCATATACTGTTGAAACTGCAAAATTTCCGGAATCGATTTTTTATATTTACTCATCAGTGAATTTACAGCATCCAATCGACTTTGAACTTCCTGTAAACGTGAATTGTCCAGGTCGATCAGATTTTGCACATCCTGAATATTACGTACAGCATCATCCAGATTTGCCAGGCTTTCATGTAAGTTTGAAATAGCTTCTCCGATCAAATTATTATCATCTTTAAAAGCTTGAAATTTTGATAAATAAGAACTGATAACATCATGAACTGAGTTCTCATTTTCATAAAATACCTGCTCCATATCGGATGCCAGATTCAAAATTGTTTCAGCATTGGAAAGCAAATTCAATTCCGACTGCAGCGTTTCTTCTTCATCTTCTTTCAGCTGTAGAGACTTTATTTCCTGAACCTGATACTCGTAGAGCTTGATGCGATCGGTCAATTCAGCTTCCTGTTTTTCCAGCTTTTTCAGTTCTTTTATTTTATTTTCCAGATTTCGGAATTTTTCCTCAAAATTTCTTCGATCATCTTCCAGATTGCCGAAATTATCCAAAACCTGCAGTTGATATTCCTGGTCGAACAGCTTCTGCTGATCGCGCTGACTATGAAAATCCAGCAGTACATTGCGGAATTCTGAGATAATATTCTGTGAAACTCTTCTACCGTTTATAAATCCTTTACTGCGGAAATTCGTGCCGATCTCTTTGCTAATAAAAACTTCACCTTCCGAAGTATCGATCTCGTATTTTTTCAGCAAATTCAAAAATTCCCGGTTGAAATCATCCAGATCGAAAGCAATCTCCAACATTGCCGGTTTACTTTCATCAAACAACATGCCCGGCTTTAGCGATCCACCCAGAATCAAATCGATCGCTCCCACAATGATCGATTTTCCGGCTCCCGTTTCGCCGCTGAGGACCTGCAATCCTTTACCGAATTCCAATTCAGTTTTTTTTACAATTATAAAATTTTCAATACGCAGACTTCTGATCATTTTCTACCCATTTCGATACACAGTTTTTTTCTTCATTTCCTACCCATGTGCAGCTTTTTACGTAAAATTTGATAAAAAGTTTTATTGGAAAGTTTGATCACTTCTACCTTTCTGGATGCAGACGTGATATGAATTTCATCGTTCTTCCTCAGGTTAATTATGTTTCTGCCATCTAATTGTAAAACACCTTCGGTATGACTTTCCAGAACTTCAAATTCCAACTTATCGTTGGCAGAAAAAACCATGGGGCGAACACTGAGATTATGCGGATTTAAAGGTGCCATAATGATCGCATCCATAACTGGAGAAAGCAGCGGACCGCCTGCAGAAAGCGAATATGCAGTAGATCCGGTTGGAGTGGAAATAATAATTCCGTCGCAGCGCGTATCCAACACGAATCGTTTATTGCTGGAAATTTTGATATTGGTAAGTCGGGGAGTTTCACCCTTATAAATTACTGCATCATTCAAAGCAAGATCGGAAAATATGTTTTTGCCATCTCTTTTTAGAACAACTTTCAGCAGCATACGTTTTTGAATTTTATATTTGTTGTTTTTCAAGTGATTTATCGATTTTTCCAACTCCCGCAGACTGCTGTCCGAAAGAAAACCAAGTTTTCCCACATTAATTCCCAGAAGAGGTGAATCATACTTCAAGGAAAAATGCATTGCTCGCAGGAATGTACCATCTCCCCCAAAAGAAAGAATGCCATCTAAATTGGCCGAATCTTTGACAATGTGAATGAAATCAGGCATGAATTTTTTTTGTTCTTCCATGCAGAAAAAATTTACTTTTTTGGTTTTATTCAGTCTTTCCAATAGTTCAAAAATATTCTTGGGATCTTTGTAAAATGGATTTAAAAATACTCCAAAATGATTCATCATTTTCCTCATAAAGATTCAATTATTCGAAGATAAGATTGATAACGTTCCACAGGAAATTCCTCATTTTCAACTGCTTTCTTTACAGCACAGCCGATTTCGTGATTGTGGCTGCAATCGGCAAATTTACAAGCGTTGAATAGCACATCTATTCCCGGAAATATCCGGTAAATTTTCTCTTTATCTTCTCGATGTAAACCAAAGGTTTTGATGCCGGGAGTGTCAACCAAATAACCGCCAAAATCCCATTCAATAAGTTTGGAAGAAGTAGTTGTATGTACTCCTTTGCTGGTATAATCACTCACTTCCGAAACTTTCAGATTCAACCTTGGCTGCAAAAAATTTATCAATGACGATTTTCCCACACCGGAATGACCGGAAAAAACTGATTCTTTATTTTGCAGGATATTTTTCAGTTTATCCATTCCTTTACCGGTTTGGATAGAAGTAAATATCACTTTGATGTCATTTTCTCGATAAAATTTTAACCTGCTTTTCAATTCATCGACATCTTTTTCCAGATCGATCTTATTTACACAAATTATCGTTTTGATATTTGCAATTCTTCCGGCACAAATATAGCGGTCTATCAAGCCCAGATTCAGATCGGGTTCTTTGGCAGAAGCTGTAATTATAACTTGATCTACATTTGCTGCCAGGATTACTTCTTTTTGAAAGTTTTCTTCCGAATAACGGGAAAGACTGTTTTTGCGAGGTAAAATTTCTTCGATGCGGGGTTTTTCAGAAAAGTCCACATTCACATAATCACCAACAGCAACCAAAGTTCGCGTATCATAATTGAGCTGTTTCAATCTGCCGCCCAGAATGCATTCGATATTTTCTCCGGCAAAATTTACCTGACAGGTATTGTTGCTTTTCACTTCCAGCACGCGTCCTTTTTTTAGTTCAAGATTGGATTTCTGGCTGGTTTCACCTTTTTCCAATAATTTTTTGGAAGCTCGTTTATCTTCTAAAACTTCATCTTCTTCAAACGCTTCCAGATCATCGATGTTGATGTTTTGAAATCGCATATCTTGTCGTTTGAATTTCTTTTTATCTTTCTTTTTCATGATCTTGTTAGCAGTACATTTAAAGCTGAATCTATTTTTTTGGTATCAACTTTGGTATTTATGCAGGGTCCTTCCGGCCGCTGGTTCAAAACTCCAAAAATCGGAATGGGAAAAACTTCGCGCATTCCATCCACCAAGTCGCGGTCACAGGCTACTGCGATGATGAATTTTGGTTTATTTTCGATAATGATCTTCCTGGCTAAACTACCACCGGTAGCTATTGCAGCTTTTATTTTGTGTTTATATATAATTTCGCAGAGATCTTTTATATCACATTTTCCGCACTTTTCACATTTATGTATGTCGTACGTCAGTCGAATTAAACAATCAGAATTCTGCAAACAGTGGGGAAGAAGCAACAAAATATCCGAAGGTTTCAGTTTTTTCTTCAGAGATCGAATGAACGAATTATTCACGTGAACATATGATTCCCGAATCTTTTCTTTGGAAATTCCCAAGATGGAAGCTACAAAAATGGTGACAGGGTAGAGAATTTTAATATAAGCTAAAATTGCGATTTTAGCAACAAGCAGATTCCTTCCCGTATAACTGGTTAGCATCACCAGAACGTTTCCCAGGAGCAGGATAAAAAAGAAAATTCGCAGAGCTGTAAGTGAAACAGCAGCCAGAACTTCATTTATTTCATGAAGTCGTGGAGAAACAAACCACCACAAGATAGTGGTGATCAGCATCATCAAAATCAGTGTAAAAGTGGAAAGCCCCAGAAAAAGCCGCTTTCCTTTGGTATCGAAATCAAAATCCGTTCTCGAATTTTTCTCCATTTTTTATACGCGCTCCCAAACTAAAAGCATGTGCAGTCATAATCTTTTTTCCAGCCGGTTGCAGTCGTTTTACCAGAATATCTTTATCGGCTGTACTCACTTTTATTCCTACATTTTTGATCATATCTAAAATCGAACCTGGATCTTCTTTTGAATTTTCATTCAGAATTTCTACTTCAATTATTTTAACCCGATTACTGCGAAAACCTGCTACAGCTCCTGGAATTTCTGCCAGACCTCGAACCTTATTTAAGATTTTTTTCGCTGTTTTATCCCAATCCAGCCAGAAATCTTCTTTAACTAATTTATGACTGAAAGTTGCTTTTTCATGATCTTGCGGAATTGGTTCTATTTCATTTTTTTCTAATTTTTCCAGAACTTCCAGCACATCATTTGCACCATATTTGGAAAGCTTTTTGTAAAGCGAAGTATAACAATCTTCGGCTCTTATTTCTAATTTTTTCTGCAAATAAACAGGACCGGCATCCATTTTTGCCACAATCTTAAAAATCGTATTTCCTGTGATTTCGTCACCCTGGAAAAGAGCGAAGTTGATCGGTGCTGATCCGCGATATTTAGGTAAAAGTGAAGGATGAAGATTCAGGCATCCAAAGATGGGAAGTTGGCGAATCTTCCGTTTTAAATAACCTCCGTAAGCTGCTGTGATAATAACATCCGGTTTGAGTTCCTGCATTTTTTGGATAGTATCTTCACTATTCACATCTTCAGGTTGAATAATTTCAATTCCCAATTCCTGCGCTTTTATTTTTACTTCCGTCGGTTGCAGTTTCCGTTTACGTCCCTTGGGTTTATCCGGCTGCGTAATGCATAAAACCGGTCTGAATCTGGTATTTGCCAGCAATTCCAAAGAGGGAACTGCAAACTGCGGTGTTCCCATGAAAACTACGTTTTTTATCTGCATAAATCATTAACCTTGTGAATGGTCACAAATCTTCTCAATGGTTTTATTAGCAACCATTCGCAAGGTTCTAAACCATTGCGAAGGTTTTCACAATTCTTTGTGTGTATGATGCATTTGCTTGCCAATATTCACACCGTTTTTACTTGTTGTGCTTGCCAGATCCTTAAGTTTTTTCTTGATCATTATTTTCTTCAGTTTATTTATTTTATCCACGAAAAGAACACCGTCCAGGTGATCGAATTCATGCTGAAGAGCACGGGCAAAAAGTCCTTCTGCTTCATAACTGACCATTTCACCGTCAGGATTCAATCCACGAATCCTAACCTTGGCAGCGCGAGTAACTTTTTCGTAAATATCGGGAAGGCTGAGGCAGCCTTCTTCTGCTTCTGCTACGCCTTCAAATTCAGTGAATTCAGGATTGATGAAAATAACCGGATCTTTTTTGCCGCCTTCTTTGAACCAGAAAGCATCGACCACAAAAATTCGTTTAGACACTCCAACTTGCGGAGCTGCCAGACCCACACCGTCTGTTTCATACATTGTATAAGTTAAATCTTCCAGAAATTCCTTAACTTCCGGAGTCATCTTATCAATAGGCTCCGCTTTTTGACGCAAAATTTTATCGCCATAAATTCTGATCGGCAAAATTTCAGGTTCATTGTTTTTCATTCTAAGACCTTCAAATCATTTGCAAAGGGAGTATTATTTCTTCTCTACCTTTTTCTTTTCTTCAGGGCTGATGAGACCAACAATTGCACTTTTCTGGAATTCAATTTTTGTGTTGGTTGTTTCATCCACTCGCAAAACAACAATATTTTTCTCTTTTTTGATGTTAGTGATCTTTCCTACAATTCCGCCATTCGTAATAACAACATCGTTGATCTGCAGATTTTCCAGCATCGCCTGCAATTCTTTTTGACGCTTTCTCTGCGGACGGATAATGAGCAGATACAAAATTCCGAACATGAGAATAAATGGAAAAAACTGTGCCAGCATATTCGGCTGTCCTGTTGGTGCTGTTGCTTCTAATAAACTATAAAACATAATTACTCCTTATTTTTTTTTTATTTAACTATCAAAATAAATCTGATTGCCAGATTGCTATAAATTCCAGCCATCAGATCGTCTGCCAGCACTCCCCAGCCTCTGGGAAGTTTCTGCAGCATATTTACCGGTTCCGGTTTGAAAATATCAAATATCCGGAACAGGATAAAACTCAATATCAACATGAAAAAAGTTTTGGGCAGGAAAGCAACTGCAATCATATATCCCAAAAATTCATCGATCACGATTTTTCCGCTGTCGTGTCCCAGTTTTTCTTCAGCTTTGGAAATAAAAAAAACTGAAATCAAACTGAAAACTAAAACACTAATTAAAAAGATCAAATTTGCTGGGAATTCTACCAGCCAACTTATCGGCAGCAACCAGTAAATACAAGCTGCCACAACTGTTCCCGCCGTTCCTGGAGCCTTGGGAAAATACCCTACACCAAACAATGTAGAAATAAAAATTGCAAGATTCACTGTTGTCCCCTTTCGTAAGGGCGAAACAAAGGGGGTTTACAATTTAAAAATCTCAAATCGTTATTCTCAAATCTTAAATCTAAAATAATGAAACCCCTCTACGACTGCGTCGTTTTCTCCCCTTTCAAAGAGGATTTTTTAATTTTCCATCAAAATTTCTACATAGCTGTTTTGAACCAGTTCATTCGTCCAGTTTTTATAGAGTTCCATTTCTTTTTGAGTAGTAACCAGATTTCTCAATTGATCGTAAACTTCCTGGTATTCGTAAGGTCTTTCGGGAATTTCTCTCAGTTTGGCAAAAATGTAGAGATTTGTATCTTCCCGAATCAAATCTGTATGTTTGCCAACTTCTATTTCAGCTAAATATTCTTTGAAAAGTTCGGGATAATTATCTTTGGCAAATTCTCCGATCACTCCGCCTTTTACTGCTGTGGAATCATCTTGAGAATAAGTTTTAGCTAATTCAGTAAAATCTTCACCGTCTTTCAGTTTCTGCAGAACATTCTGCATCAGAGTAATAGTTGCCTGAATATCTTCTTCGGTAGCTTCCACTTTTTTCAGGATATGTCGCACTCTGATTTCATCATCTTTCTTATCTTCCAGTTTTATGATATGATAGCCAAATTGTGTTTCCACAACTTCGCTGATTTCACCTGGCATCAAAGCAAAAGCAGCATCTTCAAACGGTTTCACCATAGCACCGCGGCCAAAATAACCCAGATCTCCGCCATTTGGAGCCGAACCGCAATCGCTGCATTCTTTGGCAACTTCGGCAAAATCTTCTCCGTCTATCAGACGTTCACGAGTTTTGTTTATTTCCAGGAGAGCTTTGTTTTTGGTTTCTTTGCTGGGTTCTATTGTACGCATAATCATGCCGACTTCAACCATTTCCGGTCTGGGTGGAATATCTGCTTTGTTCTCTTCGTAATATTCTTTTATCTCCACGTCTGTTATATGGATCTTATTTTTTATTTCGCTGTTGATTATCTGATCTTTCAGTCGTTGTTCTGTAAGCATATCGATATAATAATCTTTTAATTCCAGAACTGTAAGATTTGCCTTTTTAAGCTCCTGTTTAAATTCAAATTCACTTTTGAATTGAGAAGAAACCTGCTTTATCTGTTCTTCAGCCATAGCTTTGATCTCTTCTTTATCCACTTCATATTCTTCTTTTTTGGCCTGCTGAACGATCAATTTAGATTCGATCATATCGTTCAGAACATCAAATTTTGTAACTTCTTCATTCAGCATTCCAGCGGCTTCCAACTGCTGCATCCGCTTTAATAGATCGCTTTCCAGAATGATTTCTCTGCCAACTTTGGCGACAATTCTATCCAGAACTTCTGCCTGAAGAAAAATTGCCACAATTAGAATTCCGGTAATTAATAATATTTTTTTCATCTTGTCTCCTGAATTTATTTTATAATGAAATCGTGATCTCCGATTTTATTTTCAAGTCTTCGATCAGATTATCAAATGCTTCCTGTTTTTTCATTTCTATCAGTGTGGAACGGATTTCATCTTCCACTTCCACAAATGTTTTTTCTGTTTTTA
>JAIPJH010000084.1 GCA_021734245.1 Candidatus Cloacimonadota bacterium
CAGGCTGCTAAAGCAAAGGCAAGAGGATTTAAAACTTTTGATTGTTTTAAAACTATTATCTTCCTTTTACTCGGAAAACTTGATTTCAGGTTGATCAATAAATGCTATTTACCCATTTAAAACTAAAAAGAGCCCTTTTTTTCTGGTAATAATTCTGATTAATGTAATTCCCATGGCCAGTTTCTGTTCGATCAGAATTCCTACGTAATTTCCTGTGGCAAATCCGGCTGCGTAAGCAATATAATTTATCGGTGAATTCATGTTCTGCATAACCTGACTGATAACAATGAGCCAGATAAGGACTTCAAAAAATCCGATAATTGGTGCCAGATAACGCATTCCTTTATTCACAAAAATGATACGTAAAGTTCCCAGAGATACATCGAAGATTCGCGATATAAAAATTAGAATTGGAAGAATATATACTAAAGATTCTTTGGTAAATATTTCCAGCATAAAAAACTCCTTAAAATAAATATTAAACTAACTTTATTGTATTTTGATTTTGATGCAATGAAAAATTATTTTTCAATCCAAAATCGAAAATCGCTTCCATCTTTTTCCTTTACATATAAACTGGATTGACAATTTCATACCCAGCAAAAGATTAAGTAAGTTGAATTATGAAGAATTGAGGATAAAATGAGTAAAAATGAAATATTATCATTCTTGCAGGAACATAAAAATGAAATTTCAAAACAATTTCGAGTAACCCGAATTGGTCTATTCGGTTCATATTCCAAAAATTTGGAAAATGATAATAGCGATATTGATATTATCGTTGAAGGTGATGAAATTGATGATGAAAAATTTAAGTTATTTCTAGAAAAGGGATTAAACAAGAAAATCGATCTGGTCAAAAAAAGATAGTTTGTATAATTTTATGAAATATCTGATCGATGAAGAGGCAATATATGTTTAAAAAAGATATTGGTTATTTGTTTGCCATCTTAAAAATGTGTGATGATTTTGAGATATATAAAAATGATTGCGGAAATCTAACTAATGAATTCAAACAAAAATACGATAAAATTGAATGGCGGAAAATTAAAGATCTCAGGAATGTGATTGTTCATGATTATATGGGTGTGGATAAAAATAAAATCAAAAAAATACTTCGGGAGAATATCCCTAAATTAATTAATGAATTACTTCATATAATAAATGATTTATTACGAAAAAATATTATTGAAAATAATCTATTAGAAGCAAGTTCGAAAGATTTTACAGTAATTAAAATTGAAAAATAGAATTTTGAGGATAGAATGATAAAAAGCAAAGAAATCAGAAAGCAGTTCATAGAATTTTTCGAAAGTAAAAAACACAAAGCAGTTCCATCTGCTCCGGTAATTCCCATCGATGATCCGACACTTCTGTTTACCAATGCCGGAATGAATCAGTTTAAAAATATTTTCCTGGGTCAGGTTGAACCGAAATATACCAGAGTAGTGGACAGCCAGAAATGCATCCGTGCCGGTGGCAAGCACAACGATCTGGATGAAGTCGGCCGCGATGGATATCACCACACATTTTTTGAAATGCTGGGAAATTGGAGTTTTGGCGATTATTATAAAAAGGAAGCAATTTCCTGGGCCTGGGAACTTTTAACCGAAATCTGGAGACTTCCCAAAGATCTGCTCTACGCCACAGTTCACGATACCGACACAGAAGCTTATGAACTCTGGAAATCGAAAACTGATATTGAGCCTTCTCATATTGAATTTCATGGTGATAAAGACAATTTCTGGGAAATGGGAAATACAGGTCCTTGCGGTCCCTGTTCGGAAATTCATATCGATCGGGGCGAGGAATTCTGTCATTTACAAAATGATCCAAACCATCAATGTAAAGTAAATGGTGACTGTCATCGCTACATTGAACTGTGGAACCTGGTTTTTATACAGTTCAATCGAGATGAAGAAGGTAAATTGCATCCGCTCAAGAATAAATACGTGGATACCGGTGCAGGATTTGAAAGGATCTGCCAGGTTTTGCAGGATAAAAATTCAAACTACGATACCGATTTGTTTATGCCGATCATCAAAGAAATTGAAAAGATTTCCGGACAAAAATATTATCAGGATGAACGGGGAACTTCGCATCGAGTTATTGCCGATCATGTTCGAGCTCTCGCTTTTGCTATTTCCGATGGTGAGATGCCTTCCAACGAAGGACGCGGCTATGTGTTGAGAAGAATTTTAAGAAGAGCTGCTCATCATGGCAGATTATTGAATTTGAAAGAACCATTTCTATTTGAACTGGTTGATGTTGTTACCAGAATTCTGGGTCATCATTATTCCGAATTGGAAGACAAACTGGTGCATACCAAATTGATCATTAAAGTAGAAGAAAAGCGGTTTAATCTTACATTAGATAAAGGTATCGAAAAATTTGAAGAGATAGTAGCAGAAATCAAAAAAAACGATGGGAAAGTAAATCTAATTCCTGGTGAAAAGGCATTTATGCTTTATGATACTTTTGGGTTTCCTCTGGATCTTACAAAGATCATGGCAGAAGGAGCAGGATTCAAAGTTGATGAAGTTAGTTTTCAGAAAGAAATGGAATTGCAGAAAGAACGTGCTCGTGATGCTAAAAAGTTCGATATGAATGAAAGTCAGGTAGAAAAATTAGGCTTACATCCATCTATTACTACCAAATTTGTTGGTTATGATAATACTAAGATCAAGACGAAAATGATCAAACATTTTGTGGATGAAGAAAAGGAAGTGATCATAGTTCTGCAAAAAACACCATTTTACGCAGAATCCGGTGGTCAAGTTGCAGATCATGGAAAAATTTTTAATGATGATTTCAAAGTAAAAATAACTGACGTTCAAAAAGAAAATGACGTATTTTTTCATTTTGGCAAAATGATCTTCGGAGAAATTGTTACCGATGAGGTTACAGCTCAAATCGATCTGGAAAGACGAAAAAGTACAGCCAGAAATCATACGGCAACTCATCTTCTGCACAAAGCTCTCCGAGAAATTCTGGGAGAGCATGTCCAGCAGAAAGGATCGTTGGTTCATCCCGATCATCTGCGTTTTGATTTTACCCATTTTAAGCAGGTCTCAAGCTCAGAACTTGATGCGATTGAAAGATCTGTGAATGCAAAAGTGCGAGAATGCCTTCCGCTTAAAACAGAAATTAAAGAAATTGAAGAAGCCAGAAAAGAAGGTGCTACAGCTCTTTTTGGAGAAAAGTATGGCGAGGAAGTCAGAGTAATTTCCATTTCAGATTATTCCAAAGAATTATGTGGTGGAACGCATCTTAATTTTACTGGTGAAATCGGGCTTTTCAAGATCACTTCGGAATCTTCTATTGCTTCTGGAATCCGCAGAATTGAAGCAATAAGCGGTCTTCAAGCCGAAAAATATGTAAAAGTTCTGGAAGATGAAGTTGATGAAATTGGACGTCACCTGAATGCACCTTCCGATTCGATTTTAGATAAATTGCAGAAAATAATTTCAGAAAATAAAAAATTGCACATTCAGCTTAAAAGTATTCGAGTAAAATCTGCCGGAAATGCTCTGGATAATATTATTGCAGATTCTCAGGAAATAAATGGCGTGAAACTGGTTGTAACCAAAGTTAACATTCCCAATCCCGGAATGATGCGTCAGCTGGGTGATCAGCTCAAAGATAAATTGAAATCTGGTATCGGTGTGCTGTTTGCTGAAGTTGATGGAAAGGTTTCTATTCTCTGTATTGTTACCAAAGACCTGATCAAACAATATCATGCAGGAAAGATCGTGGGAAAAGTTGCTGAACTTGTTGGTGGTAGTGGCGGCGGCAGACCAGACATGGCAATGGCTGGCGGAAAAGATGCTGATAAAATTAACGAAGCGATGAAGCAGGTTAAAGAGATAATCGGAAGGTTCGGTGTTTAATAGATGTACAATCGAATTCTCATTATACGCTTGAGTTCTCTGGGAGATGTTGTTCTCACTCAGCCTGTAACAGCTGTTTTAAAGAAACGCTTTCCAAAGGCAGAAATACATTTCATCACAAAAAAAGCTTATTTACCTGTGGTGGAATGCTTTAATTGTGTAGATAAAGTTTACATCTGGGAAGAATATAAATCATATTCCAAATTGAGAAAGCTGGCAAAACAAAAGTTTGATCTGGTAATTGATCTACATAACAAATTCAATACTTTCCTTATAAAGAAGGTTGTTCATGGCAAAAAAACGATAACTTACAATAAGCAGCATCGACTTCGCAGGAAAATTATTAAGCAGAAAACTGATAAAGTTATAAAATCAACTGTTGATCTATACTTTTCAGCACTCAGGAAAATTGGTATTGAATCTGTATTTGATAATCCTATTTTATATCCAAATGAAAAACTTTCCAATGATTTTACTGGCAAAATAAAAAGTGAAAAAATAAAGTTGGCAATCTTTCCAGGTGCCCTTCATAAAACAAAACAATATCCAGTAGATCTATTGTTAGAAGTAATAAATAAGTTGAATGATAAATATCAAATTTTCCTATCAGGATCGAAATCAGAAAAAGATTTAGCTAAAAAAATTGTAAACAAAGTTAATAAATCAGTGTACGATTTGACAGGTGAATTGACAATTTCCGAAATGCTAACATTTCTTTCCATAATGGATGTCATTATTTCCAATGATAGCGGTCCAATGCACATTGCGGCTGCTTTAAACAAAAATCAGATAGCAATTTTTGGAGCAACACATCCCAAACTCGGTTTTGCTCCGCTAAACAATAAAGCAATCGTTCTAAAAGCTGATCTACACTGCCAGCCATGCTCTTTGCATGGTGGTTCTATCTGTCCAAAATTACATTTTAATTGCATGAAAATGATTGAACCGGAACAAATTATGCATTATTTAAACAAAGTGATTTTGGATAGAAGTTCAAGAAATTAGTTCTTGACACATAAAAGAGAAATTGATTTTAAAGAAATAGTTACATAAGTAACAGGGAGTGAGTTTATGAAAAAAATTTATATTTTACTGATTATTCTTTTAGCTTTCTCGATTGCTTTTGCTGAAGATGGTATCGTTTTGAAAGCTACATATACGGGGCATGGTAATTGCTGGTTGATAAACTTAAGTATAGATAAAGCTTTAAATGAAGAACTGGCTATCTGGTATCCAAATGAACTTGGTGGAGAACAAAAAGTACGAGTTTTGTATGATCTTCCTTTAGAACCTGGTGTTTACACTTTTTATTGGGATGGTCTGGATGATGAAGGTAACAGATTGCAATATAGAATAAATCAAAATGTTCGCTATAGAAATGGTAAAGTTGTAATGTTGAAGTAGTATAAAATAAAATCCTTTAAGCCCTTTGCTTTTACGCAAGGGGCTTTTTCTATTTCTTATTAGTACTAAATTATATTTAGAAAATTATCTTACTTTTTTATTACGATGTAAGAAAATTGTAACTTTTTTTTACACCAATAAAACTTTGTTGACAAAAATAAGCTAGCTTCGTTTTTTTTGTACCTTGATATTTTTTTAAGGGGTTAGGGTATGAATGATAAGGTAGAAGAGCTTTTATCGAACTTGATTACAGAAGATCTTTCTCTTATTCATAACATTATAGATAAGCTTCAATCCGAGAAAAGCAAGATTATTGAAGTCGTTGGTGAATCCGGATCCGGAAAATCAATAATTTTTCGTAAATTGTTAGAAAATCTCCCCAAAGCTGATATAGATTTTAAATATTATATTCCTGCCAGATTTCGTTTTAATCATTTCTGGGATATTGTTCAATACATTGTTGATATTTCAAGAGAAGAATTCGATACATTGATACAAGATGCAGAACAATTCGACATCATCCGAAAATATGACTTTTTCTACTATATTACTGAAAAATTGACAGAAAAAAAACTATTTAAACCTCAGAATATTATAATTTATGAGATTCGTTCTTTAGATCAATATTGCCTTGATTTTATTCAATATTTAGTAAATTATTCAGAAAAGATTCCAATACAATTTGTTGTTTTTTCTCAGAATCAGACTATTCCTTTCTCCGAAAAAATGGAAATAGCCACACCTTCTGAAGAAGATATTCGACAAATTTTACTGAAGCTTTATCCCAATAATAAAGAAGAGTTTTATTCTGAAAGTGAAATTTTAAATAATATTTCAAAAAATAATTTAGGAATTCTCACTCATATACTTTCCAGCGTAACCGAAAATAAAAAAAAGCTCGATCTTTCTGCATTTCTGGATAAAAAAGTTCAAATCGAAAAGATCTATAAAACTCAATTTGATGGTTTATCGGAAAAGCAACAACAAATCCTTTTTAGAATTTTGCTGCTTGATACTTTGAGCAATAAAGAAAAATTGAAGAATATTTACGGTAAGACTGCATTTACAAAAGATTTAAATGAGCTTGTAAAACAGCGTCTTATTATGGATTTGGATGGAAGGTACATGACCAAAAAAGGTCATTTGGCAAAAGAAATCTTCTTGAAATTTCCAGATAAAAAGCAGAGAGAGATTTATGAACCAATATTGGACCTGATGTCTGAAGAATCGAGAAATGATCTTCTTGCTTCCATAAATGTGCTCGATTCAAAATCGTTGAACAAGATCATAAACAGGGTTAAAGATCTTCGAGATTACAAAGTAGTGATAAAATTATACAATTTTCTATTAGAACTTTCAAAAGATTCAAACGATAAAGTGATGATCCTTACCAGTTTGGGAGATGCAAATCGTAATCTTTCCAACTATGAAAATGCTGCAGAATATTATCGCAGAGCCCTCAAAATCTGCGCCGATAAATCTTTACCAGCCGATGACATTGTTTACAAACTGGCAAAATGTTTGAATAATGTTGGCTCCTCAGCTTTTGCTTTGGAGATCCTGAAGAAATATACCCACGATTCCAAAAATGAGTATTTGAAATGTAAAGTTGTGCTTCTAAAAGCAGAAATCCTTATTGAAATGGAAGACTTTGATGAAGCTTTGGAAAGCACTTCGGAAGCTTCTCATCTTGCCGATCATTTAAGAGATGCAATTTTGAGATTGAAAATAAAAGCTGAAGCGAAAAAGATTCGTGGAAAGATCTATTATTATTCCAACGATTGGAGTAAAGCTGAGCAGGAATTTGTCGATTCCGAAAAACTTTTTATGAAACTCGATGACAAAGAAGGTCTGGCAGCAATTTATAATAATCTGGGTATTTTGGAATTATTCCATGGTGATATTAATTCGGCGGAAATACTTTATATGAAGAGTTTGCAACATGAGCAAGACAGATACAATCTTCTTGGAATATCGGTTTGTTACAGTAACCTGGGATATCTTTTTGATGATCGCAGTGATTATAAAAAAGCACTACATTATCTGAATGAAGCCCTGAAGATCCAGAAGCTTTTGAACGACAGAAACAGCATGACCTTTATTTATATTAATATCGGTGTAACTTACATGGATAACGGCAAATACAAAAAAGCTGATGAAGCTTTCCACAAATCTCTGGAAATTGCTATTGAATTTAATCTTTATAAAAATGTAATTGCAGCCTACAACAATTTAGGTGCACTTTATTTCCGTTCCGGCGATTTTACGAAAGCGATAGATTATTATGAACAGGCAATAAAACGTGCGAAGGAATATAATTTTTCCGAAGGGATGTGCCAGTCTTATAATAATTTGGGCGAACTTTTCGAAAAAAGAGGTGAATTCAATCTGGCTTTCGATTTCTATTCCAAAGCTAAAGAACTTCTACCAATGATCGCTGATGAATTCATTAAGGCAGAACTTTATGGAAACCTGGGAAGTGTGCTCACACAACTACATAAATTCAAGGAAGCTTATGCATATTTAGTAGAAAGTTTCGACTATTTTAAAGGGATTGAACATCGCGATAAAATTTTGGAAGGTGCTCAAAATCATGCAATTTACTTTATTCTTACCCGCAATTTGGAAAGTGCAAATTACTATTTAGATCAAGCTTTAAAGATCGCCGAAGAATCGGAGAATGATTTTCAGATTGGGAAAGGTTATTACATAAAAGCACTCATCGATAAAGAAGATATCGATCTTGCCTTGGAACATCTGAAAAAAGCGACTGAGAAATTCGTGAAGACCAACAGCGATTTTGAACTGACTCTGGCAAATTATGAATATGCTGCCCTTCTTCTGGAAAAAGAAGATTGGGAGCAGGCATTGCAGATTCTTACTGATAATCGTAAATTGATCCGAAAATTTGAAGCAATAAAGTTCCTGGAAAAGAATGATGTTCTTATTCAAAAAATAAACACAAAATATGAAAAAGAACTCAAAGAATCTAAACATCAGGAATCTTTGCTGAATAAATTTTATGAGATCACGCAGCACCTTAATGCAATTACCGATTTCGATGTTTTGCTGGAAGCTGCCCTCGATCAGTTGGTAGATTTTGCTGAAGCCGACGGTGGAGTTTTTGCACTCTACAATAATAAATTGGTAAAAGATTCCTGGGAGTATCTGATTTTAAACAATTTCTCCAATCAGGATAATGATTTTCCCAAGGTGATGGATGTCGTCCAATCCACTTTTTCGGAAGCGAAAAGTCAAAATCATAAGCAGCCGCATTTTGCTCCCAAATTCAATAACATCATTTCCTATCCGCTTTCGGTACGAAACGACCACAAAGGCGTGATCTGTCTTTTTACCAAGCGCAGCTCCCACTATTTCACCGAAAAAATGTATAATCTGATCAGTGCACTTTGCAATCAGATTGTGGTTATTGTAGAAAATATTTCCTACCAGAATCTGCAAAAGACTAACGAAGGAATTCGAGAAGAATTAGCTGCTTCCAGCACGTTTACAAATATAATTGGAAAGAGTGAGAAAATTCAGGAAATCTTCCGCATGGTCGAAAAAATTAAAAATGCACCAACCACAGTTTTACTGGAAGGTTCCAGCGGAACAGGGAAAGAATTGATTGCCCGGGCGATACATTATAACAGCAACCGTCGTAATAAACAATTCGTAGCTCAATATTGCGGTGCTCTTCCTGAAACACTTTTGGAAAGCGAACTTTTCGGTCACGCTAAAGGCTCTTTTACAGGTGCTACTCACGATAAAAAAGGGCTTTTTGAAGTTGCTGACGGCGGTACTTTCTTCCTTGATGAAATTGCCGATATCAGTCTTTCCACTCAAGCAAAACTTCTGCGTTTTCTGCAGGAAGGTGAAATTAAACGAGTTGGTTCCACTATCACTCAGAAAGTCGATGTTCGTGTGATCTGTGCTACCAATGTTTCGCTGCGCGATAAAGTGGAAAAAGGCGAATTCCGATTAGATCTTTTCTATCGTTTGAATGTGATCCGCATCGAAGTTCCCTCGCTGGCTCAGAGAAAATCTGACATTCCACTTCTGGCAGTTCACTTCTTAGATAAATACTGCCGAAGACTTGATAAAAATGTAAAAGGTATAACTGAAGAAGCTATGAAGTATTTGATGAACTACGACTGGCCGGGAAATATCAGGCAATTGGAAAATGAGATAGAGCGCGCTGTAACGCTTTCTGAACCAGACTCTTCAATTCGTTCAGCCGATCTTTCCGAAGAGATTTTCCGCTTCCAGGATAACCAGGAAACCGTTAATCTGCTGGAAAAAAGAAGCTTGAAAGATGCTGTGGAAGATTTGGAGAAACAGATGATCGTGAATGTGCTGAACGAAGTGGATTGGAATCAAACTCAGGCTGCCAAAAAACTTGGGCTCAGTCGTCAGGGACTCATCAAAAAACTACAGCGCTACAAATTGGAAAGATAAAGGAATTTGAACCTTGGCAAGGTTTTAGAATCTTAAATGCTTTTTCATTATTAGAGATTATTGGTATTTACGGGTATAATTAAATGAAAGACCTGATTAATTTTGTAGCTTTAGACATCGAGACGACCGGTTTCGATTTTATCGACAATGAAATAATTGAAATAGGTGCTGTTCGCTATAAAGGCAGTGAAGAAACTGAACGTTTCTCGGTGTTTATAAAACCCAAAAAACCAGTTCCACAATTCATTAAACAGCTTACACACATTTCCGATGAACAGCTGGCAACTGGCGAAAACCTGGAAGATGCTCTTGCCAGGCTTCTGGAATTTCTGGGAACCGATATTGTTGTTTGCCACAATGTTTATTTCGATATTGGATTCTTGAATGCCAAATATGAAAAACTTGGTTTTCCCAAACTATCCAACCAAACTATCGACACTCTCACTCTAGCCAGAATTTATTTACCTTTCATTCAAAATCATAAATTAGGAACTGTTGCCGAATATTTCAATATTGATCTTTCCAATTCTCATCGTGCCATTTTCGATGCCAAAGCAACAGCGGGTATTTTAGTCGAACTCCTGCAATTCATCGATGAAAATATTCCGCTCAGCATCAATCATAGGCTTCTTGATATTGCAGTTTCTCTGCGATCAATGTTAGGATTGGTTTATCTTTTGGAAAAGATCGTAAATGAGCAAAAGAAAACTGCTCTGCTTTCCAAAAAACAATCGAAAATCGATTTTCATAATCGGAATTACATTGAAAATAAACCGGAAAAAATAGCTGATGTTTCCATTGACGATGTATTTGGAAATAACGGACTTTTTGCCAAACATTTCGATAAATACGAATCGCGGCAAGGTCAGATCGACATGGCAGATGCAATTCTACAAAAATATATGCTGAGCGAATTTTTGCTGGTGGAAGCTGGAACAGGTGTGGGAAAATCATTGGCTTATCTCATTCCATCTATCATATTTTCCAATCAGAACGATAATAAAAAGATCATCATTTCCACCAATACAAAAAATCTTCAGGAGCAGCTTTTTTATAAAGATCTTCCTGCTGTCAGCAAATCAGTAAATCTTCCCTTCAAAGCTACCTTATTAAAAGGAAGACGAAACTATCTTTGCACCAAAAAGTGGCTGGAAGTCAGCATGGATATGGAAAGAATGCTTTCTTATTCTGAAATGCGATCTTTCATGAATTTGCTGGTGTGGAAGGAATTTACCCAGACGGGCGATATTTCTGAAAATACTTCTTTTGATCCTAATCGCGAAGCAAGTTTGTGGAAGAAAATTTCGGCGGATTCTTTTGTTTGCCGCAAACGGCGCTGTCCTCATTTTAAGCAGTGTTTCCTGATGAACATTCGCAGCAAAGCGGAAGAATCGAATTTGGTTATCATCAATCATCACTTGCTGCTGGCAGATATGACCAGCGAATTTGCAGCTTTGGGAGAATATGAATATCTTATCATCGATGAAGCGCATAATTTGCCGCAGCTGGCTCAGGTGGAACTGGGAACAGCAATTTCATTTCCGGAAGTAAGTAATTTCTTTTCATCGCTATTTGTTGCGCGCAAAAAATTTCAGCACGGTGTTTTGGTGAGCTTGAAAACTGCAGCTGTTAAAAGTAACTTTGGACGGAAAAGTGATTTTATTGAACAAATCGATAAAACCATCCAATTGATCGATGATAATAAGGAACTGTTTGAAAAATTCTTTATGGAGATTCGTCAGACTGTCGAGAAAAAAGGCAGCTATGGAAAATTGCGCATCAAGGATTCCGATGATCATCCTTTCTTATCGGATTATCTCAGCAAGATCATCAATTTCTGGGCAGAACTTTCCCGCTCATTTCTACCGATTTTCGAGATTCTTTCCAAAGTAAGTAAACAAAGGTTTATAGATCATTCGCAGAATATGGAAATCTTGGAAAGTATTCAACAGCGCATTGCTGACTACCATATTTTACTTTCCACATATTTCAATCCGAATCTGAAAGATTTTGCTTATTGGATGGAAGTTTTTCCTACTTCCGACCTGAAATATCCCTCCGGATTTTTGTGCTATTGTCCTTTGGATGTCAGCACGATTTTCCAGGCAAAATTATTTGAAAGTATGAGATCGATCATTTTTACTTCTGCCACAATTGCCATCAGGGATAAATTTAAATATTTTTCCAATCGTATGGGTTTGGATTTGCTGGAAGAAGGATTTGTGCAGGAATTGGTTGTTCAGTCTCCTTTCGACTATAAAAAGCAGTCGCTGGTTCTGGTTGCCGGTTTCCTGCCCGATCCCAAAGATCGATTCTTCAGCAGTCAATGTCTGGATATTATTCGTCGCAGCATCGAAGTTTCCAAAGCAGGAACAATGGTGTTGTTTACGGCCTACAAAAATTTGAATGAAGCTTATGAAGAGCTTTCCGATGAATTTTCAGCAAATGATATTCTACTTATGGCTCAGGGAAAAGGAATGTCAAGATCGGCGATGCTGAAGGAATTTCGCAAACATCGCAGTTCGGTTCTATTGGGAACGAACTCATTCTGGGAAGGCGTAGATGTTCCCGGTGAATCTCTGGAACTTTTGATTTTGCAGAAACTTCCTTTCATGGTGCCTTCCGAACCGATCGTAGAAGCATACCTGGAAAAACTGCAGGCTGAGGGGAAAGACAGCTTTATGCATTTTATGTTGCCCAATTCTCTGCTCAAATATCGCCAGGGTTTTGGAAGGCTGATCCGGCATAAAACAGATCGCGGAGTGGTGCTGGTTCTGGATAATAGAATTATGACAAAACGCTATGGACAATTTTTCAAAGATACCGTTCCTGCCAATACTCACATTGCTATGAATGACCTGGAAGTTTACGATTATCTGACGAAATGGTTCAAGAAAATTTAGAACAAATTTATAGCTTATTATTTTCTCATTTTGGATTTCAAAACTGGTGGCCCGGCGAAACAAAAGATGAGATAATTATCGGAGCGATCCTCACCCAAAGTGTAAGCTGGCAAAATGTGGAAAAAGCAATTCAAAACCTTAAAAGTGAAAATCTCTGTAATCTTTTTGCAATACACCAAGCAGAGCTTGGAAAGATTGCAAAACTCATCGAACCAACCTTTTATTTCAATCAGAAAGCTTTGAAGCTGAAAAATTTTACAGAAATGTTTTATGAAAAATTCAGAGGAAATTTTGATAAACTATTTGCCTTAGATTTAATCGACATGCGATCTGAATTTCTCGATTTAAACGGAATTGGACCAGAAACTGCCGATTCGATAATTTTGTACGCAGCCGAAAAGCCGATCTTCGTTGTAGATGCATACACAAAAAGGATTTTCAGTCGACTTGGCTATGTAATAGAAAAATGGAAATATCAAGAGATTCAAGATTTTTTCATGAAGAATCTTCCACACAAAGTTGGGCTATTCAAAGATTTGCATGCTCAAATTGTGAAGTTGGGAAAGGAATATTGCAGAAAGAGAAATCCTGTATGTGATGTTTGTCCTCTTGGCAAGATGTGTAAATATTGAGTTTGTCATTCTGAAGTTTCATACACGCTGTTCTTGGGAAGAATTTCTTTTGTTTTGAGTTTGTTCAAACGTCTCGATTGAACTTAATGTTTTATTATGATCGTACTCGATCATTCCTCATTGATATTTTCGAGACGAAAATAATAAACTAAGGGACTCCACAAGACGTGAAGTTCAACGAATCTCAATTTGGAAATTGGACATTCCGTGTTGCTAAATGGATATTCATATTTCATCAAAAAAGCAGAGAGAAGTCCTCAATATGACTGCGTTTGCAGTCGTTTCTCGTTCCCAGACTCCCGTTTGGGAATGATGTTTTAAGCAAAACTCCTGATTTGCTACAAACTCGTACTTCGTTCACAAGTCAAGTTTGCATCAACTTTCCGAAACCAACAAATAAAAATTTGCGAGAGAAGGTTTCGTAAAGGTAAAACGAGAATAAATCTGAGTCTATTTAACTCAAGGCTAACTTGTTAAAAATAAAAAAATTACGGAAAAAATAAAAATTGTTTGACATCTAAACCTTTAAATTGATTTTGGCAATTCCTTATAGATAAGGATGGCTTACAGATGATGTAAGTTATTAGAAATTAAGGTAGCTAAATAAAAAAAAGTAGTAAGCTACTGTAAAGCCAAACCTGCAGAGACAGGTTTTTAGATCTTTTAGGAGGAGAAATGGCTAAAGCAAAATTTGTAAGAAGTAAACCCCATGTAAACATAGGAACAATCGGACATGTTGACCATGGAAAGACGACTCTTACAGCGGCTATTACGCTTTACCTCAGCAAAACAGGTGCAGCCGAATTTC
>JAIPJH010000085.1 GCA_021734245.1 Candidatus Cloacimonadota bacterium
TAAAAAAGATGATGCTGTTGAAATAAATTTTCCGTCATCCTGAGTATTTCTTTCACAGTAAATTGACGAAGGATAGACACAACATATTTCGTCAAAATAGCAAGGAGAGTTTCTCAATATGACGATGCTTTAAGAGTAATTCAATTCTTCGATTTAAAGCGACAGCGTCGCTTGCAAAAAGAACTTATTATGAATTATGCCCTATCCTTCGATACGTCGTTTCACTCCTACTCAGGATGACTTATTTTTTTAATAGTTTCAGTATTGTCACGAGGATAGAGAAAAAATAGAATAATTTGGGTTTTAACCCCTCAATTAGGCTAAAGCCTATTTTGTTTTTACTCGATTCCATCTCGGCGATAAATCACGGTGCAATTCATTTGAACTGGACTTCAGGCTTGACTGGAGTTCAGAACATATTGGTTAAAAACACTCAAGTCCAGACAGAACTGAACTCGAGTCTTTTTACTTCAGCTTCTCTCTAAATTTCTACTCGAACCTGTTTGGAAATTTATAACACTTTTCCGAAACCGACAAGAAGATTTTTCGAGAGAAGGTTTCGGAAAAAAATGTTTCTATGTTATCTGTGCTCTTAATCTCTGTTTTATTTTCACCTGAATTATCCAGAGGATCAGCATATAAAGATTTGCCACACCGATCGTGTAAATAAAGAAAATGATGGGTCGGAAAAGTATAGCTGAAATTATCAGTACAAAAACATGAGCAGTCGGTCCGATCCAGAACCAGAGCAAAATCATCAATTTATTGGATTGAAAATAAGCATCTCGATCATACTTTTCTGTTTTTTTCATACGGAAGATCTGTAGATGTGAATAGCCCAGGTAAACAGTGATCAAGATTTTATCCAGCCACTTTCCTTTCATGTGTTTGATGCGTTCCATTTCCTGAGTAAAGATCTTCTTCTCTTCCCATACGGAAGTAGCTTTTCCCAAGCCATGACTCATGAATTCCACACGGTAATAATCGACTATCATGGCATGGAAAATATGACTGACAGCAGAAATCGTGAGAAGCAGCCAGGTAGAATACGGCCAGAAATCGATATTGACAATTCCTTTGCTGAAGCCGATTCCTAAACCGACATAAACAGCAACTCCTACAATATAATCAGCAGTTCCATCGATAATTCTGCCAACTGCGGTTCCATTTTTTTTAAGACGGGCGATCATGCCGTCCACACAATCCAAAACCAAACAGAAAAAATAGAGACTTCCTGCGAGGATGAAACTGGTCAAATCTCCGCGGGAAAAGAAATATCCGGCACAAACTCCCACGATTATCGACATCAGCGAAACCTGATTGGGAGTTACATTGGTAGGATAAAGTAATTTTACGAATATAAATGCGATTGGTCGTAAAATGTACAAAGTCAGCGTTTCATCGAAGATTGTATGCTTTAATGAGACTTTGAATTCCTGTATTGTTTTAAGATTGAATTCCTTCAATTTCCGTTTATTTTCTTCTGTTTTCTGCTTTAGATTTTTTTTCATTTTCATCTAATCCCATCTATCAAATTATGGCGAAAGAAATTCCAACGCAATTTGTTGTCAAGCCTAATAAAATGGTGGACATTTAACCGCATAAACTTTTTTTAGGATCAATAAGTTGGGAAAATGGTTTGAAAATGATTCATAAATTATTGCAGGAAAAAAAAGTCGTTCTGGCTTCGGCATCTCCCCGTCGTAAAGAGATTTTTGAGCTGATTGGATTAACTGCTTTGCAAATGCCAGCTCATATTCCGGAAGATCAGGTTTATTCCAATCCAATAAAATTAGTGAAATTTCATGCGGAAAATAAAGCTGCTGCCATTAAAAGGCATTTTGAGAACGATCATCTGATAGTGGCTGCCGATACTATTGTTTACCTGGATAAAGAAGTATTGGAAAAACCAGAAGATAAAATGCAGGCAGCGGAATATCTTTCTCGATTATCGGGGAATTCGCATTATGTTTATACTGGCGTAGCTATCGCCTACAAAAATCAAATTCTAACTGACTACGAAAAAACGAAAGTTACTTTTAATCGATTATCAGCTCAGGAAATCGAAAATTATATAAATACCAAAGAACCGATGGATAAAGCTGGAGCTTATGGAATTCAGGGATTTGGAAGTCAATTTATTGCTAAAATATCAGGTTGTTATTTCAATGTGATGGGATTTCCTGTTGCGCTTTTTTATAACATGCTTAAAATAATCTTGTAGTTTGTGATTCGATCAAAAATCTCAGATCGTAAATCAGTGAGAAAAAGAAAATGATGTCAGATTTCAGATGTTCGAATTCTGATTTTTAAGGTTGTATATTCGAGGAATTATGAAGCTTTTCACAAATGCGAAATTTTATTCCATAAGAAAAGAAAACGAAAGTTTTCTTCATGTTTTGGTAGATGATTTCGGCAAGATAGTCGAAACATATCAGCAGAAACCGAGAAATCAGAAATATGAAGAAATTGATTTGGAACGAAGTTTCGTATATCCCGGATTTACTGATACTCACACGCATTCTTTTGAGGGCGGATTGTACAGTTTGAGTGCCAATCTGGAAGGTGTAGAAAAACTTGCGGAAATCTTCGAAATATTAGCTGAAACCAAACCTGTTAGCGGAAAAATTTTTGCCTATCATTTTGAAGAAAATGAAATTAAGGAAAAGCGATTTCCAACAGCTGAGGAATTGGACAGAATTTTTCCGGAAACTCCAGTTATTTTAAGAAGAGTGGATGGTCATTCCTGTGTAATTAATTCGGTTGCTGCCAGACAAATTCCCTGGAAGCAGGTTTTACCGCAAAATTTCAACGGACATTTATCGGGACGCTGGAATGGAATGGCAGCCAATTGGTTTCACCGAGATCTATCTGATGAAGCGATTATAAAAATTTATAAGCAAGCAGCAAAGATTGCCCTGAAAGGTGGTCATACTGCTGTTCACACAATGATTGGAGATGCTTATTCTGATCCTAAACATTACGAATTGATCCGAAATCATCTTGATGAATTTTCTGTGGAATTTATTTTGTATCCTCAAATTACAGATGTAAAAAAAGCAATTGATCTGGGAGCAAAAAGGATTGGCGGCTGCGCACTGGCAGACGGTTCGCTTGGCTCTTACACTGCTGCACTTTCCGAACCTTACGAAGATAGGAAATCTACGAAAGGAATTTTGTATCGTACAAATGAAACTTGGGAAAAAATAATTCGAGCTGCTCACGAAAATAATTTGCAAATGGCTGTTCATTGCATCGGCGATGCAGCAATTGAGCAGATTTTAACGATTTACGAAAAGCTGCAGAAAGAAGATCCGAAAGATCTGCAGCATGAAATCATTCATTGCGAATTGACTTCCGATGAAATGCTGGACAGGATCGCAGCAGCAAAATGCAGTGCTGTGATGCAGCCGATGTTCGACAGATTGTGGGCTGGAACCGGCGGACTTTATGAAACTCGGTTAGGAAAAGAACGAACTTCCCGAACTAATCGGTTAGCTTCAACTTATAGAAGAGGAATTTTACTTACCGGAGGTTCCGACTGGTACATCACCGATATTAATGCCATGAAAGGAATCGATGCAGCAACCAGAATTCATAACAAAAATGAAAGACTCACACTATTCCAGGCGATAGAAATTTATACCAGAAATGCCGCGAAGCTTTCCTTTGATGAAGATCGATTCGGCACTATTGAAATAGGCAAAGAAGCGAATTTTACCTGTTTAAAAGAAGATGTTTTTACCTCCCAGAATATTGCCGAAATCGAAGTGAAGAATATCTTCCGAAAAGGAAAAGAAATTTACAGGAAATAACGCGATGGATAAACATAAATTAAGAAAATTGTTTCAAACCGTGTTTTTTGGAATTTGGTTTGTATTGTTATTGTTGATTATTAACGGAGTTTTTACCACTGCTCATCAATTTTGTCCTTTTGCATCTGTGTGCTTTGGTGCGATGACACTCAATGGATATTTTGCATATATTATTTCAGCTGTCATTGGTTTGATAATTGCTATTTCCACGATATTTATTGGCAGAAAATTCTGTGGCTATCTTTGCTTTTTTGGTACTTTGCAGGAATGGATCTACAACCTCAGAAAAACCAAAACGAAATTCACTCAACTCATTCCCTTTAAATTACATAGAATATTGATAAAACTGAAGTACTTGATCTTATTAATTACGATTGTTTCGGCTTATTTGGGTGTTCAATATTTCTATATGAAATTCTGTCCTGTTCTAAATCTGGCTTTTCCGTCATTGATAGGAATTGCAGGTGTTATAATATTAGTGATCATCATTATTGGCGGCTTCTTCATCGAAAGAATTTGGTGTCGTTATTTGTGCCCTTATGCTGCTTTGATGAATATTTTCGAATTCCTGGGGAAGTTATTTAAAATAAGAAGGACTAAAGTTTTCAGAAATGTGAAAACAAGTATCAATTGCTTTAATTGTGCCAATTATTGTCCGATGTATATCGATATTGGTTACAATGAAGAAATTACTGATTTGAACTGTATTCACTGCTATCGATGTGTACGAAAATGTTCAAAAGAAGATGCAGCAAAATCGGAATGTATTTATCGAGATTGAAATTAATTAGGCAATTTACACCTTTAACTGAATATTTTTTTGAGAGTTTTTCTTGCCTAATTTATTGTGGATTTGATTTTTTATAAAGTAAAAGAAAATGAAGATAAAGGAGGACGCATGAAAAAATTATTAGTTTTGTTGGTTGTTATTGCTTCTTTGTTCATCACAGGATGTACAGATGAAGGTATTCTCAGATTATTGAATTATTCTATGGAAGAGATCTGGTACACTATCAACGGTGGTGGAACAGAATGGTTGGATAGTGGTTATCAGGTGGAATATGGCTGGGATCTGGATGACAGCTTATTTGGATCAGAAGACAAAAAGGTAACTGTTCAATACGGCGGTGATTACTGGTGGTGGTACGATTATGAAGTAACCAAAACGGTTAAACCAGGCAAAACAGTTGATATTGATATCATCGGTGATGCTGGTGAAATCGAAATCGAAAATAATTCAAATACTTTTTGGATTGAAGAAGTTTATTTAGCTCCCAGTTCTGATCCTTATTGGGGTGATGATGATCTGATCGGTGATATTGGCCCCGGAGAAAGTGTAATATGGAAAGTTACAACCGGGAATTGGGATATAAAAGTTGTAGATGATTGGGGTGATGAATTTGTTGCCTGGGATCAATATGTGGGTCCAGAAGAAACTCTTGTATTTGATTATGATGGTTTCAAAAGAACTACAACAGCAGCAGCGGATAAAAGAGCAAACGCAGCAAAATACACTGAATTCATCGAAGACCTTTGTGAACAGAGAGAAAAATAGACGCTAAATTCTAATACATAAACGGCGGATTTTTAAAGATTCGCCGTTTTTTTCTTGTCAATTTTATCGTGCTCAGCAAATTAGATAAAGAAACAAAATAATGAGCGGAGAGGATGATGAAAAAAAGATATTTAGTTATTATATTTGCAATTCTAACATTGGTTGGATGTTCCGATAAAGCAAAGATAGAGATTTTTAATAATACAAGCTATAATGAAATATGGTATTCCTTAAATGATGGTGAACCGATCATGATTGATTCGCTGCAAACGGTTGAATTAAAATACGATGTAACAAGTTATCTATTATTCAGTGATACTAAAAAAATTGATATCGTTTATGGTGGAAAGTATGTCGTAACTAAACAAAAAAAATACAATTTAGCACCAGGAGATTCACGAAATATCGAAATTTTTACAGATGCCGGAGAAATGATCATTCAAAATGGCTCTTTTGACAGGCACATAAACCAAGTTTATATTGTAGAATCGGGTGAAGACTTTGAAGAAAATTTGTTATCAACTCCTATTGGCCCCTGGGAAGATAAAACATTTAATCTGGAATCCGGTTTCTGGGATCTGAAAATAGTTGATAATACCGGTGATATAATTTTAGAACACAATATCTTTATCAGCCTGGAAGCCAGCTGGACTTATACTTACGTAGAAAATTAGATCAGAACTTGAATTTGAGCTGCTGGATCGGTTTATAAGATTTTCGATGGCAATCTAAAACACCAAATTTCTCAAGCGCTTGCAAGTGCTTTTTTGTGGGATAACCTTTATTTGAAATGAAACCGTATTGTGGATATTTTTCATGAAGATCGTCCATAATTCTGTCTCTTGTCACTTTTGCCAGAATCGATGCTGCCGCGATGGATGCAAACCTGCCATCACCTTTTATCATCGCTTTACTTTCAAATTTCATCTTTTTTGGAATTTTATTGCCATCGATCAAACAGAAATCTGGTTTTATTGAAAGCAGTTCACTTGCTATTTTCATTCCCAAAAGTGAAGCCTGCAATATATTTATCTCATCGATAATTTTTGGTGGAATTGATACAATTTGCCAGCAAACAGCTTTTTCAAATATTTCCTGGTACAACACTTCTCTTTTGGCGGCTGAAAGCTTCTTTGAATCGTTTAAATCCTTGATCCCATTCTTCCAATCCAATATTACAGAAGCAACAACTACCGGGCCAGCTAAAGGTCCTCGTCCAGCTTCATCTATACCGGCAACTGCTTTATATTTTTGATGAAAATGTTGTTCATTTTCATAGAGGTTCATTTCTTTTCCAACACAAAGAAAAGGCGAGTAAAATTCTCATCAAGAACTGTCAGATCAGATTTCACTAAGTTTTCCTTGAAACCAATAGAATGAATTGCCGATAATTTGAAGTTAGATTTTTCTATTATCGAGACGAGTTCAGTAACGTTATAAACCTTTTGCTTATGAACTTCATCAAACCGTTCAAACAGAAATCCTTTCTTTTTAAAAAAAGTAAGGTTAGTTGTTTGAATGGATGTTTCTTCATCATATTCACCATGATGAATCAAATATGAATCCTGATCATCTTCCAGATTTACAAAACCATCGAAATTATTCGAGCAATTTTTTATGGTTGTTATATCGAAAATAAAAAGTCCATTTTGCTTCAAAGTGGTATACACATTTTCCAGAAGGTGCTCAATCTCTTTATAATCAATAAGATAATTTAAACTATCGAATAAAAGTAAAACCAGCTCATATTTTTCCACAGGGAGAAGGTAACGCATATCATGTTGGAAAAGATTTGGTCTTAAGGTCTTTTTCGCAGCTATCTTAAGCATTTCAGAAGAAATGTCAGATGCGTCCACATCAAGACCTTTCTTTACCAGTTCGCACGCTATATTCGCTGTACCACAAGCAAGCTCCAGAGTCTTTTTTGGATTACGTTTGAACCTTTGACTGAAGCATTCCAAAAAAAATTTTATCCATTTTTCATAATCGACATGAGCCATGTATTTATCGTAGAAAATTGCAAAGTTTTTGTAGATATTATTTTGGTCTTTTTTGTCACATTTCAACATTTTCTCTGCCAGATTTATCGCAGCTAAAAGACTGAGTTCTGATGCTATATTCTTCCCTGCAATATCAAAAGCTGTTCCATGATCGACAGAAGTGCGAACAAATGGCAAGCCTAACGTTACATTTACTCCTTCATCTTTTGAGATCATCTTAAATGGGATCAAGCCTTGATCGTGATATGCAGAGATGATAACATCATATTTGTCGGCATGTTGAGCAAAAAAAGTATCGGCTGGAAAAGGGCCATCGATTTTTATATTAGATTTTTTTATTTTTTCCAGGATAACCTTCAAAACTTCATCTTCTGTTCCAAAAGCTCCTTTTTCACCAGCATGTGGATTCATTGCCAGGATTGCAAACTTTGGCTCAGATAGAAATTTCTGGAATTCAGAAAATATGATCCTCAATTTCTTTTCTATGAGATTTTTTGTAAGTTTATCTGCAACGCATTTTGTGGCTAAATGAGTTGTGAGTAGTGCAAGATTGAAATGTGGTCCCCAAAATGACATAATCACATCATTTGTATGAGAAAGGTCTGCGAAAAATTCTGTATGGCCGATAAATTGCGGATGAGAATGATGAATTGCTTCTTTGCTGATGGGACAGGTGACGACTCCATCCAAAAAGCCATGATTGAGATCAGAAACACATTTTAAAAGAATTTTGTAAGCAATTTCACCTGAAGATTTTGTTGGTTTTCCGATTTTAATTTTCGGATCATCAATTTCAATCCAATAAATATAATTGGGATGAATTGCTTGATCAACATGCTCAATTTTTTTTATTCTGTTGCCATCAGAAAAGCTGTAGAGCTTTCCATAGACTATTATTATCAAATTATCATTCAAACTTAGAAAGCGTAAAGCTTTTGATGTAATTTCTGGTCCAATACCAGCGGGATCACCTGTTGTTATTGCTAATTTTCTCATATTCCATCCGCTAAAATTTTTTTATAGATAACTCTGCTTTAGATTATTTTGTCAATTTATTTGTTGTCAAAAATGCATACCATTATAAATTTTTGACCACATAGATTAAAAGTAGGGAGGTAGTATGAAGCGAAAACCAATTGTCGCTGGAACTTTTTATCCTGGAGATTCGATAATTTTGAGAAATCAACTGGAAAGATTTCTGAGTAATGTTTCAATGTTACCTTCTAAAAAAGATATTTTAGGGGTTATCGCACCTCATGCCGGATACGTTTATTCCGGTCAATCGGCAGCTTATGCTTATAAAGCTTTGAAGATGAAACAATTCAATAAAGCCGTAATTCTTGCTCCCAGCCACAGATATGGAAATTTTAAGTTTTCAGCAGGAAATTTTGAATCATACTTAACACCGTTGGGAGAGGTAAAAGTTGATACAGACAAAATTGAAAAATTACTGCAATATTCAGAATTTTCTTTTCATCAAGCAGCTCACAATGCAGAACATTCCTTAGAAGTTCAATTACCATTTTTACAGATTATAAACGAACAAGTGGAGATCATTCCAATTTTATTAGGGAATCAATCTCCAGAAAATAGTAAAAGATTGGCAGAAATTCTATTTGATGAATTCAAAGACGATATCATAAATACGGTGTTTATTGTAAGTTCTGATCTATCGCATTATTATGATCATAAAATTGCCAAATACATGGATGAAAAGATGATAGATATGATCTTAAAGACGGATGTTCAAGGGCTTTCGAATGCACTATTTGAGCGAAAGATAGAAGCTTGTGGATTTGGTGGAATTTTGAGCTTGATGCATCTGGCAAAACAGCTTGCGTATAATGAAACAGAGTTGCTGAATTATTCTCATTCCGGCATGATTTCCGGTGATAATTCTCAGGTTGTGGGGTATCTTTCTGCAATGATCTATAAATAGGAATGGCTTTTATAAGCTTAATTGATAAAATTATTTGACAAAGAAAACTGATTTTTGAAGTTTGCATTCGAGCTGAGCGGGAGTAGCTCAGTGGTAGAGCTCCACGTTGCCAACGTGGTTGTCGCGAGTTCGAATCTCGTCTCCCGCTCCATTTTTTATTTATACGTGTTTTTTGGCGACATCGCCAAGCGGTAAGGCAAGGGTCTGCAAAATCCTCATCCCCGGTTCGAATCCGGGTGTCGCCTCCATTAATTCGTTAATGCCGGAGTGGTGGAATTGGTAGACACAAGGGACTTAAAATCCCTCGGAATTTTATTCCGTGCCGGTTCAAGTCCGGCCTCTGGTACCAAATATGCCAGTAATATCTGGTAAAGAAAAATACCAGCCTGTTCGGGCTGGTTTTTTTGTTTCTCGTTTTATTAAAAAGTGTAACTTTTATTCAACAAATGATTATTTCCAACTATAATAAACTAAAAATTATAAATTATTCAATATAGAAAAATATTTTTCTAATCAACTTTAATCAAGTAATTTGCAATAATATCATAAATTTATAAAATCAATGGAATAGATTATGCATAATTATTCACCAAGATGAAATTTTAAGGAGCAGGTTATGAAAAGAATGATCTATTTAGTTTTTATTATTTCTGTTCTGGTTTCCACATCAACTTTGCTTTGCGAAGAAGAAAACACTTCACGTCAGTATCAGGAAGGATCTTCCAATATAAATCCCACAGATGATTTGGAAGTTGAATCGATGCAAATGGGTATAACAGTAGAAGACATGGTAAATCTTCTGGTTGGTCCCAACAACTCCAGTGTTGAAATTCAAAATATGAATTATACTGGTCATCCAATAGCTTCTGGTGTTTTTCGGGGAGCACGGGACGAAGGTTTGGAAATCGATGATGGAGTGATTTTGAGTAGTGGATTTGCTACGAATATCTACGGACCCAATAATAACGAGGGTATAACGGGAATGAATAGTATGCCTGGAAGTCAGAATCTGAACATGTTAATACCAGGATATTCTACAAATGATGCATCTGTATTGGAATTTGATTTTATTCCAAAATACAACTCTATTGGTTTTACTTATATTTTTGGATCAGATGAGTATTTAGAATGGGTAGGTTCTAATTATAATGATGTTTTTGGACTTTTTATAGATTATCAGAATATTGCTATCATTCCAGGAACAGATGTGCCTGTTTCCATAAATAATGTTAATCCTTATTCATATTCCGAATATTATGCCGATAATTCCATAGGATCGGGAAATTTCAATGTGGAAGCTGATGGAATGACGGTCGCAGTTTCGGTAAGCAGGTTAATAGAACCTGATGTTTCTCATCATATCAGTTTTGAAGTGGCGGATGCCGGCGATTTTGTATTAGATTCCTGGGTATTTTTGGAGGCAGGAAGTTTTGCCAGTGTTCAGTGTTCCACCTATTTTGAAGTTATTATTGTAGAAGGAACAGAACTGGAAACTCCTGAAGATGAAGAACTGGAAATTCATGCCATTGCCAGAGCGGAAGATGCTGCCAATTTTACCTGGACTCTTCATCCTCCCCAAAATGGAACTGTAGAATTTGTTGCAGAAGATCTTGCCGAAGAAGAAAGAACAATTCTATATACACCAAACGAAGATTATAATGGTGGAGACTATTTTGTTTTAACAGTAACCGATGGACTTGGAGGTATTATAAACCGATTCATTGAAATTGAAGTAATGCCGGTTCGTGATGCACCTGTAAACGATGTTTTACCTTATATCTGGGGCGACTTCAATTTGGATGGAGAAGTATATTGCAATCCAGGTTTGTGGAATGATGATATCGATAATCAATATGCTCCACCAGGAGTTTGGAGTACGATTTCACATCTCTATCAGTGGCAGTGTACCCAAAATGGTATAATGGACTGGTATGATATTGAAAATGCAACCGATTCTACTTTTGTTATCACGGAAAATGAAACTGGTCGTTATATTCGCTGTCTGGTTTACGCTATTGATACTGGAATTGGAATGGGCAATGAAGATACGACAATTATAGAATCCAATGCTGAATATTGCAATGGACCAGCCGGACTGCACGATTTGATAATTTATTCGGGCATTACAAATATTTTTCCTAATCCATTCAATCCCACTACAAATATTTCATACCAGTTGAAAAATGATTCTGATTTAAAAATTACAATTTTCAATTCCAAAGGCCAGGTAGTAAAAGATCTGATTGATAATTACGTTTTGGCTGGTAACTATGATATTGAATGGAATGGAAAAGATAATGATGATAATAAATGTTCTTCAGGAATTTATCTTGTTAAGATGAATACAGATGAAAAACAATTTTAAAAAAAACTCGTATTAATGAAATAATTATCCCCTAACTCATTAATTCGGATGGCTGGCAGTTGCAAGACTGCCAGTTTTTTGTTGATTCAACACAGCACATTAATAATAATAACGAACAAGAACTAGAATTATTTTCAACAAAACAAGCTTATGAGAATTTTCTAATCTGTTAATATGTAGTATGTTACAGAACTAATTGCTTTTTTGAAGTTATGACACAAATCATTTGGCATGGGTTTTGCAGATATTTGGATCAAAGCTAAAGGGGGTTAGGAATGAAAGCTATTACTAGACTATTTGTATTGTTAAGCATTATTTTATTAATGCAAATTTTCAATTTAACAGCAATTGCAAGGAATGTTCAAAGTAAAATTCCAAATACAGGAGCTAAAGATTTACTGCTGGTGGAGTTTATCGGGTATAATGTGACACCCGAAACTATGGTCGATTCTTTAATAGGTGATAATGCGAATGTATTCGTGACAAATATTAATTATACTGGAGAACCTATCGCTTCTGGTGTTTTTGGTGGAGCAATGGATGAAGGGCTGGAATTTGATTCGGGTGTAATTTTGAGCAGTGGATATGCTCAACACATTTATGGTCCAAATGATTCGCCGGCTATTTCTGGAAACAATTATGTTCCTGGCAGTCCCAATCTAAACAATTTAATTCCAAATGGTGTAACACACGATGCTTCAATTCTGGAATTTGATTTTATTCCCAAATACAATACTATCAGTTTTTCATATATTTTCTGTTCCGATGAATATCTTGAATTCATAGGTTACGGTTACAATGATGTTTTTGGTTTATTTGTAGATAACGCAAATGTAGCAATGATCCCGGGTACATCAGTTCCGGTATCAATAGAAAACGTAAATAATGTATCTTACCCGGATTTTTATCAGGATAACCCGCAGGTGAATGGAAATTTCAACCTGGAAGCAGATGGCTTTGTTGTTCCTTTGGAAGTTACGATCAGAGTTGAACCCGAAGTTTCACATCATGTCAGTTTTGAAATTGCTGATGTAGGTGATTTTGATGTTGATTCCTGGGTATTTCTGGAAGCTGGAAGTTTTAAAAGTGTTCAATGTTCCACCTATTTCGAAGTAATTTTAACAAACGGATTCCAACACGAGATAAATGAAGGTGAATGCGTTGAGATCGAAGCGATTGCTACAGGTGAAGATGAAGCTATTTTCAATTGGACGTTAACTACTCCGCAATATGGAACTGCAGAATTTATCAGCAATGATTATATTGATGAAACAAGAACTATCCTATATACACCATACGAAGATTTCTTTGGCGTGGATGCCTTTGCCCTTACAGTTACAGATGGTTTGGGTGGCTTGATCAATAGATTTATTGAGATAAATGTTCTTCCTGTTACCGATCCACCAGTTTGCACGTTATTACCAGAGATTTCAGGAAATTTCTATTTAAATCAGATGGTACATTGCGATGAAGGTGAATGGAATGATGATATTGATAATCAGTATGCATCTCCTGGTAATTTTAGTACTGTAAATTATAATTATCAATGGCTGCGAAGTTCAAATGGTTCCACAGACTGGATTGAAATTGATGGGGCACTTAATGAAAATTATACAATAGTTCAGGAAGACGTCGATCATTACATTAGATGTAAAATTGAAGCCGTGGATAATGGTATTGGTTCTGGTGGAAATTTTCAATCAATTGAATTTTCTAATATTCAATATTGTGAAGAAGCAGCAGGAGTTTATGATTTGATAAGTGGTAATGCAATAACCAGGATTTATCCCAATCCATTTAATCCCAGCACTAATATTTCCTTCCAATTGCAGACAAGTTCCAAGGTTGAAATGATAATTTATAATTCCAAAGGACAATTTATCAAAGAGCTTTTGAATGATCAAATTTCTGCTGGTCACTTTGAATGCATCTGGAACGGTAAAGATTCTAATAATAAACGTGTCTCCACCGGAGAATACTTCGCCAAGCTCAAAATGAATGGGGAAGAAGTAGAAGTAAAAAAGATGATGCTGTTGAAATAAATTTTCCGTCATCCTGAGTATTTCTTTCACAGTAAATTGACGAAGGATAGACACAACA
>JAIPJH010000086.1 GCA_021734245.1 Candidatus Cloacimonadota bacterium
TCTCCCCTGTTTGAGGGGAGATGCCGAAGGCAGAGGGGTAAATAATGAAAATTCGATTTTCAGCTTGCTGAAATAAATTTAGCGAAATACACCTTGGCTCTGCCACGGTGATAGTCAAATTTAAGAATTTTCTTTATTCTTAAATATTTATCTGGTAATTCCCCGTTTGGAATTTTTTATAAAATCAAAGAACATCTGCTGATCTTTGTTCAAATTCGGATATTCTTTCATTTTCTCTTTGGCTTGAGTAACGTTCAAACCAGAAGTATAGAAGATTTTATAAATTTCTTTGATCGAGGAAATTATCTTACTGGAAAATCCTTTACGTTGCAATCCAATAGAATTCAATCCAACTATTTTGTAGGGATGTCCGCCACCACGAGTGAAAGGAGGAACATCTTTTGAAACTCCCGATTTACCTCCGACAAAAGCATACTTCCCAATTGTTATGAATTGACTTACAGCTGTCATTCCGCCAATAATTACAAAGTCTTGAATCGTTACATGTCCAGCCAGATTTACAGCATTTGCCATTATAATATTATTTCCCAGCAAACAATTATGAGCAACGTGAGAATATGCCATCAATAGGCAATTTGATCCGATCTTGGTAGGTTCGTTTAGAGTTGCGCTTCTATTTAAAGTGCAAAATTCCCTGAAAACATTATTATCACCGATGACAAGTTCTGTTGGTTCACCTTTGTATTTCAAATCCTGACAATCTGCTCCAACAGCAGCTCCATGGAAGAATTTGTTTCCACTGCCGATTTTTGTGTTTCCGGTTATCAGAACATTAGATTGAAGTGTGTTATTGTCTCCCATTACGACATCTTCATCAATAATGCAATAGGGACCGATATTACAATTATCTCCAATTACAGCTTTAGGATCAATTACTGCAGTGGGATGAATAATTTTCATGATTTGACCTTATTTTTTCATCACTTTTGCCAGGAAGTCTGCTTCGCAAACTTTTGTAGTTCCCACATAAGCATCACCATGCATTTTGGCAAGTGAACGTTTTAGAGAGATAACCGTGAGTTCCATTCGCAATGTATCGCCAGGTAAAACCGGTTTACGGAATTTTACATTATTTATAGAAGCAAAATAAGCAACGTATTTAGCAGGATCATCCAGAGCATTCAGCAGCATTATTCCACCTGTTTGAGCCATAGCTTCTATTTGCAGAACACCTGGCATTACAGGATGACCGGGAAAATGTCCCGGGAAAAATGGTTCATTGATGGTTACATTTTTCAAGCCGACAATTTTTTCACCAACATCAAATTCAATGATCTTATCTACTAAAAGGAAAGGATAACGATGTGGTAAAATTCTTTGAATAGCATTTATGTCAAAAACCACTTCTTCATTCTTTTTCTTTTGATACATCTTCTGGAAAACTTGCTTTTTGTGGATCTTACGAAGTTTTTTTACAAGTTCCACGTTGGTTTTATGACCAGATCGAGCAGCAAGAATATGACCTTTTATCGGAACTCCCAGAAGTGCGATATCTCCTAGCAGGTCTACAACCTTATGACGTACAAATTCATTGTAATAGCGCAGTGGTGTGTGATTCAATAGTCCATCAGAACCGACTTCTATTTTGCCTTCATAACCAAAAATGTTTTTCAATCGAGAAATTTCTTCTTCTGTTGTATCTGGATCGGCTACAACCAAGGCATTCTTGAGTGAACCACCTTTGATAAGTCCGGCTTCTTTAAGTTGTATTATTTCGTGTAGAAAACAGAACGTACGAGCCGAAGCAAAATCTTTTTCGAACACTTCCAGAGTGGGCAGCCAGGTATATTGCGTTCCCAATGCTTTCTGTTTGTAATCTACCATAAATGTAACTTTTAAGCTGTCGGAAGGAACGATTACGATATCAACGTTATCTTCGGGAGAAGAGAAAGAGATCGCTTCAGTAATTTCCATGTATTCTCTTTCAGCATCCTGCTCCTTTATTCCTGCTTTCTTCAATAATTCCAGAAATACAATAGAACTTCCATCTGCTACCGGAACTTCAGGGCCGTTCACTTCGATGCGGATATTGTCTATATTCAGACCTTTGATGGCAGCAAGAACATGTTCTATTGTAGCTACAGTGGCTTCTTTTATGCCAATCGTTGTTCCCCTGGAAATATCTATCACATGATCAATATCTGCTGGAATTTCCGGACTTCCTTCCAGGTCTGTTCGAACAAATATGATGCCGTAGTCTTTGTTGGCAGGTTTGAAAGTGATTGTTGAAGTTTCACCAGAATGCAGTCCAACTCCACGATAACTTACATCGTCTTTGATCGTACGTTTTCTTTCACTCATTTTTTGTCCTTTTTCTTCAGGTTCTTCTTGTAATATTTTACCAATTCGGGCAATTTCTTTTCGGAAGCCATGATCCTTTTTCGCAAGCCTGCATCTATTGCTGGAGTTCCAAAAACTTTTGTATTGGCAGGAATTGTGTGGCTAACGCCCGATTGCGCTCCAACCATCACGCCATCTTCTATCTTAAGATGACCGGCAACTCCTACTTGACCGGCAAGGTAAACCAGATCACCAATTTCGGTGCTGCCTGCCAATCCTACTTGAGCACAAAGAATGGAATTTTTACCAATTATACAGTTATGCCCAACTTGTACCAGGTTATCGATCTTTGTTCCTTTGCCAATTATCGTAGAACCAATAGCAGCTCTATCGATTGCAGAGTTTGCACCGATTTCCACTTCATCTTCTATTATCACATTTCCCACTTGGGGAACTTTGTTCTGAATTCCTTCATGAAGAAGGTAACCAAAACCATCAGCTCCGATAACAACTCCGCTATGAAGAATGACATTACTTTTGATTATACAATTATCATAAACAGTTACGTTGGGAAAGAAATGACATCCATTTCCGATTTCAGTGTTTTCTTTTATTACGCAGTTTGGTTCGATTATTGTATCATTTCCTATTGTTACATTTTCACCAATCACGCAATTTTCCAGGATTTGAACATTCTCTCCGATCTTTGCTGTGTTAGAAACTACAGCAGAATCTGCTATTTTCTTTTCTGGCGAGGGTTTATCCAGCTCCAACCAGGTGCGAACCAGCATCATAAAGTTGATGTATGGTTTTTCCACACAAATCAAATTCGAATCTGGTTTCAGGTTTTCATCAAAATCTGCTGGAACGAAAATGAGTCCGGCATCACAGCTTTTCAGATTATCCAGGAATTTGGGATTTTCGTAGAAGCAAACCGAAGCAGCGTTTGCTTTGGATAGTTCTGCTACATTATTCAGAACGTTGTTTTGCTGGATAATTGTTTTCCCTTGAATCCTGGAAGCGATCACTTCAGGATTCAAGGGAGTTTTGAAAATTCTCATTTATTCTGATTTGTTGTTTCTGTTTCTGTACCTTCCACAGTTTCCTGCATTTCGTCGATGACAAGATCGGTGATATCCATATTTGGTTTTGCATAAAGAAGGCTGCCGGCTGCAGCATCAAAGATCATGGTATAATTGTTTTCAACTGCAACTTTTTCGATAACAGTTTGCAGTTTCATCAGAATTGGTTCCAGAAGCTCATTTTGCTTCTGAACGAATTTACCATTTTCTCCAAAGATCTCTTCAACTTTAGCCTGGCGGGCTTGAGTCAGCTGGGTTATCTTATCTTCAGCTTCCTGCTTGCCACTTTCTGTCAGGATCATTTTCTTACTTTCATAATCTGCGTAAAGCTGGTCCAGCTCAGCATCCATATCATTAATTTCCTGTTCCCATTTTGTGCGTTCATTCATTAAGATGGTTTGAGCTTCCTGAGTTTCCGGACTGGTCATCATGATGCGGTCAGTGTCGATATAAGCAAATTTATCTTCCGCAAAAAGAGCAGCGCAGATCATTATGAGAAGTGCAATTCCAATTACTTTTTTCATACAACATCCTCCAAAATATTATTTATTAAATATAAAAATAACCTTTTCCTGAACAGTTACTTAACAGTCAATCAAAAAAAATAAGTAAAAAAACATTATTAATACTCATCACTTTTTTCAGCAGCTTTTTTGACGGATTTTATAATGGGGATGTAACCTGTACATCGGCAAAGATTTCCTTCCAAAGCTTCTTTAATTTCCTCTTCAGTTGGATGGGGATTCTTATCCAGAAGAGCTTTTGCACTCATCAACATTCCCGGCGTGCAGAACCCGCATTGGATAGCACCATTTTCCACAAATGATTGCTGCAGATTGTCTAGAATATCATCTTTTTCCAAGTTTTCCACAGTTTCGATTTTTGCACCATTAATCTGAGCTGCTAAAACGAGACAGGAATTCACGGCATCTCCATTCATTATTACAGTGCAGGCTCCGCATTCTCCTATTCCACAACCTTCCTTTGTTCCGGTCAAACCGAGATCGTCCCGCAAAATATCCAGAAGACGTTTTGCATCATCCACTTCCAATTTGTATTTTTTATCATTTACTTCAAAGTTTACTTTTATCATTTTGCATTCCTCTTTTCTCTGATTTCCAGCAGCAGATCTCTGGCAATATTAAGAAATACCGGTTTTTTGTATTCTGAAGACCAGCGCATTCCGATCTCTTTTTCGATCAAATCTGACAATGGTTTTAAGGCATTATCAATTGTTTCGTCATTCAACACTTTTCCTTTCAGAAATTCTTCAACTTCAGAAATCCTTTTTGGTTTGCTGAAAAGTGATCCGGTAACAAATCTGCAATCAGCCACTTTACCGTTTTGGAACGAGATCATTGCAGCACCGCTCAATCTGGTAATGTTCATGGCATTTCGCCTTCCCAACTGAAAATAGCTGACATAATATTTTTTATTCGGAAACGGTATAATTATCTCGGTTAGAATTTCATCCGGTTTTAGAACAGTTTGATAATTTCGTGTAATGAAATCTTGAGCTTTCACAACTCGTTTTTTGGTTTTAGATTGTAGAGAGAAGACGGCATTATAAACAAGAAGTGGAGGAAAGGAATCTGCGCAGGGAGCGGCATTTGCAAGGTTGCCGCCGATAGTTCCCCGATTTCGAATCTGCTTCGAGCCAATTTTTGAACAAGCTTCTATCAATAGCGGAAAATTAGTTTTGATGATATTACTTTCTAGAATTTCTGAAAATGTAGTGCCAGATTTTATTTTGATCTTTTCATTTTCCACTTCGATACCTTTCAGTTCTTTGAGGTCAAAAATATTCATCAGTTTATGATTTCCCGATTTCATACGCAATCCGATAACGACATCAGTTCCACCTGCCAGGATTTCATAATTATCGTTCTCTAGCAAACTGAGAGCTTCATATAGCGAGCTTGGCGTCACAGAACTTACATTCGCAATTCTGGGAGATTGCTTTTTGGTTTGATGAATATGGCAGGATTCGGCAATTGCCAGTTCACTTTGCCGCGCAGGCTTTTTCAGTTGTTTGTTCAGGAATACTTTTTCCAGTGTTAACGGAAGCTCGTAGGAGTGTTCTTTGTTGATGAAAAAATAGGCGTTATTGATAGCGGCCGACGTTAACTCCAAAGTAGGTTCTCCCAGGCTTTTTGCACCAAACGGACCGGCTGGATCTTCATTTTCTATCAGGATCAGATCGATATTTTTTATATCTTTAATTGTCGGGATCAGATATTCATCAAAATTGGCAGATTTTACTTCTCCATTTTGAATGTTGTAATCTTCTAAAACTGCATAACCAAATCCCTGTGTTACGCCACCTGTAACTTGTCCTTCCGCACCAATTCTATTGATAACTTTTCCCACATCATGAGCAGCAGTGATATTAAGAACTTCAATTTTCCCTGTGCTTGAATCCAATTTTATTTGTGCAACATGACAGCCGTAAACATAAGTAAAATAAGCATTTCCCTGTCCTGTTTCTTCATGCCAGCTTACGTTTGGAGATTTCCACCAGCCATAAGCTGAAAGATTTACTCCAGCCAGATACGCCTTTTCCACGGCTGTATTAAAATCTAAAAATATTTCAGGATCGTGTTTATTAATTATTTTTCCTTCCTGCCAGATTGTCTCATCAATATTTTCAGCTTTTAACTCTGTTTTCAAAACTTCAAATATTCTCTGTTTCAATTCTTCAGCAGCGATAATTGTGGCGTTTCCACCTGCGATTGTTCCGCGTGAAGCTACGGTTGGTCCGCCATCGGTTATCGTGGAAGTTTGAGGTTGAACAAATACAACGCGATCGGTATTAACTCCCAAAACTTCTGCTGCGATCTGGCAAAAAGTTGTGCGCATTCCCTGTCCATTTTCATTCAAACCGGTAAGAAGATAAACACTACCATCAGCTTGAACGGAAACAATAGCCGAAGTTGCATCTGTTCCTTCGGCACCCAGGGCACAACCTCTGAAACTACAGGAAAGTCCGATTCCATATTTAAAGCGGGAATTTTCAGAATTTAACTTCCTAAATTCAGCAATTTTATTTTGATAATCAGATTTTTTCGTCGCTGTTTTCATGACTTCCTGCAGCGAAACTTTGTGTTCTGCAAGTTTTTGTCCGCTGGCTGTAATACTGTTCTGTTTATAGCCATTTATTTTTCTAATTTCAAAAGGTGAGATATTGCAAATTGATGCGATTTCATCCATCAGAGATTCTTGAGCAAAAATGACCTGTGGAGAACCGAAACCACGAAAAGCTGCTGTGTAAGTGTTGTTTGTGTAAACTCCATAAATATCAGTTTCCACATTGTCAATTTCATACGGTCCTGTAGCCTGCACCACAGAACGCCAGGTAACGAAAAATGTTTGAGAAGAATATGCTCCGCAATCTGCAATGATATTTATCTTCATTGCTTTCAATTTTCCGTCTTTATCAAATCCTGCTTTATAATTCATGTAATAGGGATGACGTTTGTAACTTTCTTTGATGGAATCTTCCCGGCTGTAAGTCAGTTTGACTGGTCTGCCGGTTTTTTTTGCCAGGATGGCACAACGACAAGCCATATAATTTACCACATCGTCTTTTCCACCGAAAGATCCGCCGAGAGTAGAACCGATCACATTTACCTGATTCAGATCTACTCCCATGCACAGAGCTACAACTTTTCTGGTGGTAAATGGATTTTGAATGGAACCGTAAACTTTGTAGCCTTTGCACATTGGATCCGGCTCTACAGTTATCGATTCGGGCTCGATGTAGGCATGTTCATGAAAACCGGTGCGGTAGGTTCTTTCGATAATATGATCGGAATTTTCAAACCCGTTTTCTACCTTTCCTTTTCTTAGCGGATAATGCACCATAATATTGCTTTTATATTCGGGGTGGATAAGTCTCGCTTCTTTTTTGAAAGCTTCCCGGGGATCGAAAATTCCTTCCATCTGCTGATAATCTACCCGGATCTGATCGACAGCTTCCTGAGCAGCTTCTTTGGTTTCGGCAGCTACAGCAGCTATCACATCTCCGCTGTAAAAAACCTCATCATTCACCAGCGGATAGTGATCTGCTCGAATAGCTCCCAATCGTTTCTGACCAGGAATATCATCATAAGTAGCGATCGATTTGACCCCTTTAATTCTCTCAGCATTTTTCAGGTCGATATTCGTGATCTTTCCGCAGGGAATATCGGTGTAGCGGACTGCTGCGTAAAGCATTTTATTCAGCTTGATATCGTCGCCGTAAATAGCTTTTCCTGTAACTTTTTCGTACGCATCAACTCTTTTTACACGCTTTCCGATCAATTTAAAATCTTTTGCTTTATTATTAGATTTCATTTCTATCTCTTTTTCAGGTTGATTAACGATTTCTGATGTATCCACTTTCCAACTTAAGTTTAGATTGCAATATATTTTTTATGTGCGATTTGGTGTCAAATACAAAATGGCGGCAGATATTTATTTGACACATATATACTGACTTCGATATTGTCGTTTCAGTCCAAAAAATTGGAGGAATAATGAAGAAGTGGATCTTGCTTACAATGTTACTTACGCCGTTCTTTTTGATGGCGAAGGTAAACGTAATTAAGCAGAGTGAAAAAAGTATTTTTGTGCAGTTAACTTTCGAAAACTACAAATTGATAGAACATGAAAACTATACTCATGTCGATGTGGAAAACTGGGAATTCAATCAAAATGCGGGAGCACCGAGTTTACCACAGAAATTGTTGTCGATTATCATTCCGCCAGATGGTGATATCAAATTCAACGTTTTAAATATTGAAACGGAAGATGTTACTTTGAACAAACCGATATTGCCTGTTGCAAATATCGTGCGGGCAGAAGAAACCTCAGAATATTCCTACAACATAATATCCGAAAAATACAATGCTTATCCAACAGAATTCATTGTTCGAAATAACCGTTCCATTTACAGAAGGTTCGAGTACATTCCCATTCAGTTCAATCCGGTTTTATTCGATCTGAATACCAATATGGCAAAGATCTGTAAAAGTATAACCTTGGAAATAAGGATCGAAGGTGATACAAATTATCGAAATTTTATCGACGATGACTTGGATGAGCTTTATTCATCCTTTTTTGCGAATTATGAATCAGCCGGAAATTGGCGCAGCAATCGTTTGAATTATCATACTAAAATGCCTTTTCAGGCGTCAGATTTCTGGTACAAAATACAAGTAGATGAATTGGGAATGTATAAACTGGATTTCGATGTTTTATCGGAACTGCCCGATTTCTGCGATCCAAATTCTCTGCAGATGTTCACAATGTATAGAACTGGTGAACCTCAAAATTATCAATATGAAATTGCGGAATTATCACTTCTGATAAATGATGAAAATAATATAATTGATGAAAACGATGAAGTATATTTTGAAAATCAAGATCTGGAGAATAATAGATTTCATAATTATTCTCAGGAAAAATTCGTCTGGCTCACTTTTGGAGCACAAATTGAAAATACCGAGTTGATCGAAACAGATTTTCAAACTATGATAAATGTGAAAACTATCGAAGAAATGAAGAGAAAAACCCTCCCAAAAGAAAATAGACAAACAGAAATAAAAGGCGTTCTCATCTATCCCGAAGCAGGTGTTTTTGAATCTCATTGCGATGAACTGATCGCTCTTCATCCGGAATTTCCAGATTCTGCACTTATCAAAAAAAGCCAGGCAGAAATCTTTGCTGAATATACTTCCGGAACTGCCGATTCCTGGGCGATAAGATTCTATCTGGAAGATCTTTATAATGCTAATCCGGAATTACAATATTGTACGTTGATGGGCTCAGGAACTACAGAATGGGACAACACACACGAAAAGAATAAGATCATTGCTTTTGCCAATTCCAGCACAAGTTGGGCTGCGGATGATAACTTCTGCCTTTTCAATAACTTTCCAGCTCTGGCAATGGGAAGATTACCAGCTCAAAATGAAGCCGATATGAATTTTATCATCGATAGAATTACTACATACACAACCGATCCAACTCCTGGTTTTTGGAAAAATAAAGTTTTGATTCAACCTGATGATGAAAATAAAAGCGGGGGATACGAAGGTTTTGATCCTAACAGCGGTTTGAATCACACCAGCTTAACTCAGCAAACTGCTGAACTCTTGAATCCTGAAATTTATGTGGATAAAGTTATGGCAGTCGAATATGAATTCGATGAATTCCAAAATAAACCTGAAGCTCGAATGGCAATGGTGAACAGCGTGAATGAAGGTCGCTTGATCTGGTATTATATTGGTCATGGAAATGAAGATGTGCTGGGTGATGAAGATTATTTCCGAGGTTCACAGCACATGAACCTTTTGGATAATGAAGAACATTTACCACTTTTTATCGCTGCTTCCTGTGAAGTAGGAAAATTCAACTACAAAGCTTTTGACTGCCTGGCAGAAAAGCTTCTGCTTTACGAAGATGGCGGCTCGATAGCATCGATTGCAGCTACAAGTTCCTGCAGTGGTGGCAGCAATACATTGTTGATGAAACATTTTCTGCAGAACGAATTGAATGATTATCCAAGAAAAACTATTGGCGAATCTCTGCTGGAAGCAAAGGTCGAAAACCCCAGTATTTATGCCAATAGCAAGCAATATAACATTTTAGGCGATCCGATGATGATAATAACAGTTCCGCATATTTCCGGAACTATTTCGGGAATTAATAATCAGCTTCAGGCAAGGCAGCTGGTTCAGATAAATGGAGATTTTGGCAGCGGAAATAGTTTTACTAACAATGGTGAATTGCGAGTTTTCGAACCGGAAGAAGAAATAACTTATGTGAACAATAATTTCGTTGTTCAGGATACTCTGGTTTGGACGGTAACCTACACCAAAGAAGGCAATAATATCTACTTCGGAGAAAATGAAATTGAAAATGGTCAATTCAGTGGTGAATTCTTCGTGCCAGACGATGTTCAAGATGGGAATTCGGGAGTCGTTTACAATTACTATTTTGATGAATTATCGAAGCAGAACTTTGCCAGTGCACTGGCAGATATCGATTTCAGCAGCATTCCAATAAATGCCAGCAGTATATCAGCACCTACAGTAAATTTATTCATCGATTCCAAAACTTTTGCCAGTGGTGATTATGTTTCTACCGATCCTCTTATAATGGCGGAGATCCAGGATGAAAACGGAATAAACATAACCGGAGCTGCCGGTCATAAAATGCTGGTTCTGATCGATGATAGTATCGAACCAATCGATGTAACCGAAGGTTTTGCTTACAATGTGGGATCTGCCACTTCCGGAGAATTGAGCTGGCAATTATTTGGTCTGGAAGAAGGAATTCATAAGCTCACTTTGATCGTTTTCGATAACTTTAATAATCCCACTGTGGCAGAAACAAATTTCCGTTCCAAGAAATCCGGTAAAGTTGCCATCAAGCAAATGCTGCCCTATCCAAATCCCATGAAATCTGATGGTTATTTTACTTTCGTTATCACCGAAGAATCGGATGTAACGATTATGATATACACAATCACGGGTAAGAAGATCAAAACGATCAAAGCTCCGGCATTATCATCCGGCTACAATCAAATTTATTGGGATGGTAAAGACGGCGATGGCGATGAGATTGCCAATAACACTTACTTCTACAAAATTAAAGCTAAACAGCTTTCCAATAAAAAAGTAACCGAGGAAATCGGGAAACTGATAATTCTGAAATAATACATTATGCAGGCGGCTGTTTTAACCGCCTGCAATTTCCAATTTCTCCCCCTGTCAAGGGGGATGTCCGGCAATTGCCGGACAGGGGGTTTTAATTGAAATTTAAAATATTCTTCTTTTGTTCGATATGTTTGTTTAGTTCGTTGCTTTTCAGCGCCACCTGGCACATCAAACTCGACGGTACTGGAGACTTCACATCAATTCAGGAAGGTATCAATGTCTCAGTTAATGCTGACACAGTTCTCGTTTATCCTGGAACTTATTACGAAAACATCAATTTTTCCGGGAAAAATTTAACCATAGCTAGTTTAGAATTAATCACTGGCGATGATCAATACATCACTCACACAATAATTGACGGTCAACAACTTGACAGCGTTGTTAGACTTCATAGTAATGAAGATAATTGCGTATTAAGAGGTTTCACAATATCAAATGGGAAAGGTCACTTTAGTTTACCAAATCTTGGTGGAGGTATAGCCATATTTGGTGATTCTAATGATTTGATTGAATTAAACATTGTGAATTGTATAATTGAAAATAATTTTGGCAGTAACAGCGGTGGAATACAATGTGTTGAAGCTAATTTATTTCTATCTGGTACAATAATTAGAAATAATTACGCGATAGCAGTTGGCGGAGGGATCAATATCGTTGGCTACTCAACTGTTACCTTCGATCCTGTCAACAGATGTAGTATTTATGATAATATAGCTTGTACTGGAGCTGATATATATATTGCAGATTCATGTGTTCCTAATATTGATGTTTATCTTGATACTTTTACTGTCTCAGAACCTAGTAGGTATTTTGCTGGAAGTTATTTTGAAGAAATACAGATGTCATTCAGTATCCAAAATCACACATTAGAATTGGTTGATCAAGACCTATACGTTAGCCCTTATGGAGATGACAACAATTCTGGACTAACACCTGATGATCCTATGAAAACAATTTTACTAGCCGTGAGAAAGATGAGATCAGATCAATTTAATCCCAAGGTTGTTCATTTAGCACCAGGCATCTACTCACAATCTCTTAATAATCAACTGTATCCAATCGGAAGTAAATCATTTGTGAGTATTGATGGTGCAGGAAAAAATGAAACGATTTTAGATGGTGATGATCAGTTTTGTAAGTTTATGTTTTTAGGATGTCACATATCTGATTTTGATATTAGCAATATGACTTTTCAAAATGCTAATCATGATACAGGTGTTGTTTCATTTACAAAGATTTTCAACGTAAATTTTCGAAATATAGGTTTTAGAAATAATTATATTTATGATGTTGGTACAATGGTGGATTCAGGACAAAGTCATAACATTCAATACATAAATGTATCTTTTGAAAACAATGTTTCAGATAAATTTAATGCAGGGCTTTATGTTGCTGGTTCAGAAAATATCAAAATTTCTAATTGTTCATTTACTAATAATGAAATAGTTTCATCGATGGTAAATTCATCTGCTTTAAATTTAAGTTTTTATGGTTATGCAATTATAGAAAATTCGTTTTTTCAAGGAAATTATTCCGAAAATATTTCTCCCAATCAAAGCGGAGCTCGTACTGTGTCTGTTTATAGACATAACACATGGGACGGAGACATTTATATAACTAACTCTTTGTTTTGTGATAATTTTGCAAGTGGTAATACAGCCGACCAGGTACTTGTTACACGTAGCGAAGTTGGCTCTTCTACATTAATATCAAATTGTATATTTACTAATAATCAAAATTCATCTATTGGTAATTCAGCAACCTTTGTTCCTATGGGCAACATCTCGATTTCAAATTCTATATTCAATAACTCATCTACGAATGAAATTATTCTTGGTGATCGAACTCAGTGGGGTTATATTGACACACTATCTATACAATATTGTAATATTGATGGAGGTCAGAACGCAATTGTCAATCAGAATAATGCAAACATAGTTAATTGGCTTGAGGGGAACATCGACGAATATCCTCAGTTTCTACTTTCTGGCAATGATCCTTATCAACTTTCTGAATTTTCTCCTTGTATAGATGCAGGTACACCTGATACAACTGGTTTATTTCTTCCACCATTTGATCTTCTACATCATGAGCGTATTTGGGATGGAGATAATAACGGAGAAGCAATCATTGATATGGGCTGTTATGAATTTGGAGCAGATTCTGTGGGAGTTACCAATAACCAGTTACCAATGACCAGTTCACAAATGACCAATTACCCCAATCCTTTCAACCCAACCACAACGATCTATTTTGAAACCACTAATTTGCACGAATTACCACGAATTGAAATTTACAATCTAAAGGGACAGAAAGTAAAAACTCTGCCTGTCATCCTGAGTGATTCGAAGAATCGTATCGAAGGATCAGGCACAATAATGAGTTATTCCGTCGTTTGGAATGGAACAGACCAAAACAACAAACCCGTCTCCTCTGGTATTTACTTTGCTCTCCTAAAAGCTGGAAATGTAGAAGCAAGTACAAAAATGTTATTATTAAAATAGTATCAACTGACCATATGTGTTATTAACAGCCTGCTTTGCAAGCAGTTACGTTAATGGATTTTTTCAGGCATTGTCCAAGAACAGACTTACCGGCAAGGCTCCGGAGGTTTTCAGCCGGAGCCGCTACCTGTTC